>CAYRQC010000394.1:0-3614 GCA_964426265.1 uncultured Phycisphaerales bacterium
AGGGGCGATGAGGACCGCCGTGCCACGCGGGAGCGCGCCATGAATCTCACGCCAGACCTCGAACGTTCGCGCGTCGAGATCGAGCGCCACGCCCGCGAGCTCGGCCTCGACTTCTTCCCGACCATCTTCGAGCTGGTCGACCACGACGAGCTGAACGAGGTGGCGGCGCTCGGCGGCTTCCCGACGCGCTATCCCCATTGGCGTTTCGGGATGGAGTTCGATCGCCTGCAGAAGGGCTACCGCTACGGGCTCTCCAAGATCTACGAGCTCGTGATCAACAACGACCCCTGCTACGCCTACCTGATGAAGTCGAACTCGCTGGTCGACCAGAAGCTGGTGATGGCGCACGTCTTCGGCCACTGCGACTTCTTCAAGAACAACGTCTACTTCGCCCACACCGACCGCAAGATGGTCGACCGGATGGCCAACCACGGGACCATCCTGCGCAAGCTCATGGAGCGCCACGGGGTGGCGGACGTCGAGGCGTTCCTCGACCGCTGCCTCGCGCTCGACAACCTCATCGATCCGCACGCAGTCGCGCTGCGGCGCGAGCCCGCCGCCAAGGCCGACGACCCCGAGGCGGCGTTGCCGGCGCCGGGCAAGATCGCCGCCAAGGGGTACATGGACCGCTACGTGAACCCCGGCAAGCACATGGAGGCGCAGCACCAGGGCGACGTCCTGCGCCAGAAGAAGTCCGGCCGCTTCCCGGTCCGGCCGCAGCGCGATGTGCTGAAGTTCCTGCTCGACCACGCGCCACTCAAGCGCTGGCAGCAGGAGGTCTTGAGCCTGGTGCGCGAGGAGGCCTACTACTTCGCGCCGCAAGGCCAGACCAAGATCATGAACGAAGGCTGGGCGAGCTACTGGCACTCGACGATCATGACCCGTCGCGTGCTGAAGGACAGCGAGGTCATCGACTTCGCCGACCACCACTCCGGCACGCTCGCGACCTCACCGGGGCGCCTGAACCCCTACAAGCTCGGCATCGAGCTCTTCCGCGACATCGAAGAGCGCTGGAACAAGGGGCGTTTCGGCAAGGAGTGGGAGGAGTGCGAGTCGCTGCTCGACCGCCGGCGCTACGACCGCAAGCTCGGCGCCGGCCGCGAGCGGATCTTCGAGGTGCGCCGCCTCTACTGCGACGTGACCTTCCTCGACACCTTCCTGAACCAGGACTTCTGCGACGCGCAGAAGATGTACGTCTACAAGACCAACCCGCGCACCGGCAAGCCGGAGGTGGCGTCGCGCGACCATCGACTGGTGAAGGAGCAGCTCCTCTTCGGCCTCTCGAACTCGGGCCAGCCGATCGTCGAAGTGGTGAACGGCAACCACGCGAACCGTGGCGAGCTCTGTCTCGCGCACCGTTTCGAGGGGCTCGAGCTCGACATGCGTTTCGCGAGCGAGACGCTGAAGATGCTCGAGGCATTGTGGGCCCGCCCGGTCCACATCGAGACCAAGCTCGACGGCAAGGGAATGCTCGTGAGCTGCGAGAAGGGCGAGATCTCGACCCGCGAGCTCACGCCGAGCGGAGCGACCGATCGCGGGGACGCGACGTCCGCGAGCTGACGACGGGCGAGCAGCCGCCGAAAAACACCGCGGCGGAGGCGTTGTCACACGCCTCCGCCGCGGGAGAACTGCTTGGTTGCGAACTCTTTTGGACTGTCGTTCTTGGGTCTGGTTCGCTGACCCGTCTCTAGCCTCGGCCTGCCTTCTTCTTGCGCGTCGCCTTCTTCGCGACCTTCTTGCCGGCAGTCTTTCCCGAAGCCTTCTTCTTGCGCTTCGCCATTCGCAAACTCCTCCATGAAGTGACGGACGAACCGAACGACCTGACCTATCCCTTCTCTTCGGCGGATCGCGCCCCGACTTGAGCAGAATTTTTTCGGTGTCGCGCGGCGGTGCCTCCGATCGTTGACGCACTGCGTACGTCGGCCTATCGTCCCCGACCCTTTCGCGGGCACCAAAACGTGCCGCGTGGACGCGTCCGTTGCGTCCGTGCGCCCATAGCTCAACTGGATAGAGCGTCGGCCTACGAAGCCGAAGGTTGGAGGTTCGAGCCCTCCTGGGCGCACCACTTTTGGACGCGACTCTTTGGACGGTGACTCCTCTCCCGGTGACTGGTTGCGCTGGATGGAGCACGCGCTCGCGATGGCGCGCCGCGCTGCCGCCGAAGGCGAGGTGCCGATCGGTGCCGTCGTGGTCCGTGCTGGCGAGCTGCTTGGCGACGGCTGGAACCGGACCGAGACGCTGATCGACCCGGTCGCGCACGCCGAGATCCAGGCGCTTCGTCGCGCGGCCGCGCGCGTCGGCAACTGGCGGCTCACCGGCGCGGCGTTGGTGACGACGCTCGAGCCGTGCGTGATGTGCTTCGGGGCGTTGCTCGAAGCACGGATCGAGACGCTGGTGATTGGCGCGAGTGACTCGCGGCGCGGCGCGACCAGCCTGTGGAAGTCGGGCCACCTCTCCCGATACCCTGTGCGCCCCCTTCTCGTGGTGGAGCACGTGGCGGAGGAGGAGTGCCAGGCGCTGATCAAGACGTGGTTCGCCGGGCGCCGAGCCATCAGGCCAGAAGAGTAGAGGGCCAGACGAGTAGCACGCGAGACGAGCAGCAAGCAGACTTCACGAATCGGAGAGGTGCCAGAGCGGCTGAATGGGCCGGTCTCGAAAACCGGTATCGGGTTAACGCTCGATCGAGGGTTCAAATCCCTCCCTCTCCGCCATCCGACTCCTTCTGACCCGCGCTACGCCGCGCTAACCTGCCGCGCCGTCGAATCGGACCCGCGGAGTGCCGCCGTCCGCTTCGCTGGCGAGAGAACGATCGCAGAGAACCAACGCGCGGAGAGGTGGCTGAGCGGCCGAAGGCGCGCGCTTGGAAAGCGCGTAGGTGGTTAATCACTGCCTCGCGGGTTCAAATCCCGCCCTCTCCGCCAACCTCTGCGGCTGGTGGTGCTTTCGTTGGAAGCGGTGCGTGAAGGTGGACCGCATTCCAGTCCGGGACCGGGGCGACGGGGTGACGGGTGAACCGGGTCAGGCCTTGACCGGAGCAGCCCTAAGCTCGCTGTCCTGGGTGCAACGGTTCCGGACTGGAGGGCGGTCGACTTCCGCGTAGGTGATCGCGAAAGGCCGCGCGCGACCACTCGCGCGACACAACGGAGCGCGGCGTGTCCTACCTCGTCCTCGCGCGCAAGTACCGGCCGGAGACCTTCGGGAAGGTGGTCGGGCAGGAGCCGATCGCCCGGACGCTGCAGAACGCGCTGAAGACCGGTCGCCTCGCCCACGCCTACCTCTTCACCGGGCCGCGCGGCGTCGGCAAGACATCGATGGCGCGCATTCTCGCCAAGGCGCTGATGTGCGAGCGCGGCCCGACGCCCGACCCCTGCCTTCAGTGCGCGAAGTGCAAGGCGGTCACGGCCGGCAACGACATGGACGTCATCGAGATCGACGGCGCGAGCAACCGCGGCATCGAGAGCATCCGCGACCTGCGCGAGTCGGTCCGCTACGCGGCGACTGGCGGCAAGTACAAGGTCTACATCGTCGACGAGGTCCACCAGATCACGAGCGACGCCTTCAACGCCTTCCTGAAGACGCTGGAGGAGCCGCCGCCGCATGTCGTCTTCGTCTTC
>CAYRQC010000395.1:0-9529 GCA_964426265.1 uncultured Phycisphaerales bacterium
CAACGGAGACAACAACGAGGTCGAGCAGGAGTCGTTCGGCCGACTCACGCGCTACACAACCTACAAGGACCAGGACGGCGACGTGGTCGCCGATCCGGCTTCGCGCCTGGTCCTGATCGGCCCGACCTGGAGCGAGGGCATCCCGTCGCTCCACCTCTCCCACTCGGTCGGCGACCTGCGGTTCGGGGTCGACGGCAGCCTCTTCGTGTCGACGGGTGACGGTGCCCACTACGATCTCACCGACGCCGGTGGCCACGATCCGAATGGCTTCGGTCCCGGCAAGTTCGACAGCTCCGAGGATATTGGCGCGTTCCGTTCGCAGCTGCTGACTTCGCTCGCGGGCAAGATCCTGCGCATCGATCCGGAGACCGGGCTCGGGCTGCCCGACAACCCCTTCTTCACCGGCAACGCCGCCGACAACCAGTCGCGCGTCTGGGCGATGGGCCTGCGCAACCCGTTCCGCTTCGCGTTGCGGCCCAACACGGGGAGCCCCGGCAAGCTCTACATCGGCGACGTCGGCTGGAACACCTGGGAGGAGATCAGCTCCGCCCCGCTCGGCGCCGAGAACTTCGGCTGGCCGTGCTGGGAGGGGCCGTTCGTCGAAGGCTCCTACGATGGTGCCGATCCGATCATGGCGTGCGACGACGCCAGCGTCTTCGACAAGCCGCTCCTGTACTACAACCACTCGGTGCCCGGCGTGCCCGGCTTCACCGGCCAGTGCACCTCCGGCATGCAGGTCTACGACGGCTCGAGCTACCCGCAGCAGTACTCCGGGCGCCTCTTCTACGGTGACTTCGCCTCCGACTGGATCCGCACCGTCCGCTTCGTGAACAACTTCCCGACCGAGGTCGAGCTGTTCGGGGACAACGTCGGCGGCCCGGTCGACCTCATCGCCGATCCGACCACCGGCGACTTGATCTACATCGGCCTCAGCGACCAGGTCATCCGGCGCATCCGCTACACCAAGTCGAACCATCCTCCCGAGGTCGTCGCGTCCGCGACTCCGCGCTGGGGCACATCGCCCCTGACCGTCACGTTCGACGCGTCGGGCTCCTCCGATCCCGAAGGACAGCCGCTCAGCTACCTGTGGCAGTTCGGCGACGGCGCAACCGCCACCATCGCCGTGACGACCCACTCCTACCCGAGCGGCCGCAACTACACCGCCAAGCTCACCGTGACCGACGTCGGCGGAGAGACCGCCAAGTGGAGCTCGCTGATCACGGTCGACAACACGCCACCGGTGATCCAGCAGCTCTTGTCACCGGCACCGGGTTCGTTCTTCGTCGATGGCCAGCTCATCACGTTCGACGCGCTGGTGAGCGACACCGAGGACAATGCGGCCGGCGGGGCACCGCTCGTCGAGTGGAAGATCGACCTCATCCACGATCACCACACCCACCCCGGTTGGGAAGTTCTCGTCGGGACGCCGGCGACGTGGACGATCGGCAGCGAGGGACCCGGCACCTACTACCACGTCACGCTCAAGGTCACCGACAGTCGTGGGCTCATCGCCACGAAAGGGTTCGATCTCTACGACCTCGACGCCGTACCGCACCCCCACCTCGAGTCGGTGAGCGACGTCGCCCCCCGGCTCGGCGTCGCGATCGAGGTGACCGGCCATCTCCACTACGCCGGCAAGGGGACCGCCGAGCTCGTCTTCGACTGGGGTGACGGCACCGGAGCGATCTTCCACCCCGCGCACCTCGAGAACCGCCGGCCGACCCATCTCTACTCGGCGCCCGGGATCTACACGCTGCGGCTCATCGCGAGCGACGGCACGACGCGCAACATCTTCAGCCAGACGATCCAGGTGCGTCCGTTGCACCCCGGAGTGGCACTCTTCGCGCCGCTCGTCGCGCAGCACTACATCCCCAGCGCCGATCAATGGCAGATCGTGAGCGATGTCGCCAACGCGCTGCGCGCCGAAGGGTTCGAGGCCGAGATCTTCGGCCACGGCAACCAGCCGGCGCTCGCCACCTGGCTCGGGAACTACCTGAACGACGGCCTGCGCGACTACCTGGTCTGCCTCGACGCCGGTCCATCCGCGGTCTACGCAGGGCAGGACGACGGCTCGCTCGCGGAGAGCTGGCTCGATGCGGGCAATGGGTTGCTGTGGACCGGTTTCGATCCATTGCGGCAGTACGTCTTGCCCGATGGAACCGAAAGCGACGTCGGGTCGGGTCCGTACGCGGCCGACGAGATCCTCGACACCGCATTCCCGCATGTCTGTACCGGAAACGCCACCCTGCAGTTGGAGCCGCCCGCGAGCAACCTGCCGGCACTCGTGACGTTCACGACGAACCGCGGCGTCATCGTGCAAAAGCTCGGCTCGGCATGGACCGCTGACACCGTCTACGCCGACGCCGGCTCCGGTGCGAGCTGGGTCACCGACGCCGCCGTCTTCCGCAACGCGGCGGGGGGTGAGTACGCCCAGTTCCACTGCATCACCGGAACCAACATCCCGCGCGCCCCCGTGATCCGCGACTTCCTGCTGACCCACCTCCTCGCCAATCGGCCGCCGGGTCCGGCCACGTTCAACCTGCTCGCTCCCTACCAACACGAGGAGGGAGTGCCACCGCTCCAGGTGCAGTTCGACTGGCAGGCGAGCAGCGGCGCGACGAGCTGGCTCTTCGAGCTGGCCGACGACCTCGAGTTCACCCACCCGGTTCGCACACAGGTCGTCACTGGCGCGCCGACGCTGACCCTCGACGAGGCGCTGCGACCGATCAACACGTACTTCTGGCGAGTGACCGCGCGCAACGACTACGGAACGTCCGTCTCGACGATCTTCGGCTTCAAGACTGGCAAGGGGAACCGCAAGAAGAGGTGACCCGATCGCGAGTCAACAAGCGGCCCCCGCGGCGAACCAGGTCGCCGCGGGGGCCGGCTTCATTTCCTGATCCCGTCGAAGCGGACGTCAGCGCGCGCTGCCCTTGCGGTGCTTGCTCTTGCCCTGGAGCCCGTCGAGCTCGTGGTGCAGACGTTCGAGCTCGGCCTGCAACGCCTCGATCTGCTTCTGCAAGGCGGCTTCGCGGTCGACGAACTCCAGCTCCCGTTTCCGGAGCTCGGGGAACTCGACGGCGGCCGGAGCCATGCCCGCAGGCACTTGTCCCTGATCCGCGGTCGACGGTGGCGTCGCTGCCAAGGGCGTCCTGGGAACGCGCGGCGCTCGCGGCGCGCGAGGGGCTCGCGGAGCCGCCGGCGACGGAGGATTCGGCGGCGCTCCAGTGGTTGGTGCTGAATCCTGCGCCGCTTCTCCGGCACGCCGCCGCGCGAAGCGTACGCCCTTGCGTTGCGTGCTTCCTTCATCGGCACCGGCGCGGGCAGCTCCGGCTTGAGCCGCTGCGGCTTGCGCTTCCGCCTGTCGCTCGGCCTGTGCGAGCGATCGCTCGGCGTTGCGTCGCGCGCTGTCGATCGACCGGGCAATCTGCTCCTTCAGCCGCTTCACCTGGTCGTCGCCGAGAACCGGGGCCGCCCTGGCCAGCTCCAGGTTCGCGGCTGCGAACTCGTCCTGTGCATCAACCAGAGTGGCTTCGAGCTCGGCGCGCGCCGCCCGGATCTCTGACTGGGCCTCCGTCGCGTCGCGCTCGAAGTCGGCATCGTCCAGATCGAGATCAGAGTCGAACTCGAAGTCGAAGTCGAAGTCACCCAGATCGACCTCGAGCTGGTCCATGGCCTCGTCGACTCCAGCCATGACCGCATCGACGTCGCACATCTCGATCTCGTCGCACTCGTCGCACTCGTCGCAGTCATCGCACTCGTCGCAGTCATTGCAGTCTTCACACTCGTCAGCCGCGACCGCGACCTTCTGGAGCGCGGAAAGCTTCTCGAGCTTCCCGAGTTTTCCAAGCTTCCCAAGCTCTCCCAACTTGCCGAGCTGTTCGAGCTTGGTGAGATCTTGCAGCTTCGCGAGATCCTGCAGCTTCACGAGATCCTGCAGCTTCGCGAGATCTTGCAGCTTTCCGAGATCTTCCTGCTGGGCGAGCCGCGCAAGCAGCTCGGCCAACGCGCCATTGGCAGCGTCGCCTTGCGCCGTCGCCTGGCCTGCCCGAACCGCCGTCACCTTGGCTCGCTCGAGCTGGCGGAGGGCACGTTGCAGCTCGTCGCTTGCCGCGACGTCCCCGGCCATCTTGGCCGCCTCGGCCGCCCGCGCGTAGGAGGCCTTCGCATCCGCGAACGCCGCCTGGCGCTGCACCGCCTTGTCGTCCGACGTTGCACACGGAGCATCCGCCGAGTCGGCCGTCGTCGCACAGGAATCGGTGGCGACCGGCGCCATCGCGACGCGGACCTTGCGCGGCTTCTTCTGCTTCTTCGGATGATCCGTCGTGTCATCGCCAGCGGTCGCAACCGGAGCGACGTCGCTGCATGCCGCCGCCGAAACGCACGCACTGCTGCCGGTGCTCGCGGTACACGTCGCGCCTCCGCCACTCGCCACTCCGACGACACTCGTCGAGTTCGACGCGGAGGTCGACCCAGTGACCGACCCCGCCGCCGTTGCGGTGGCCCCGCTCCCGTCGCCCGGCAACAACGCCGCGGACGCCCCGACCTGCGTCAGGGCCGGCAGCACGAACACCGAGCAGGCGAGCAGCCGCCCGAACAGCAGCCGTCGTCGTGACGGCGAACCCGAATCCACGGTCAACATCTCGATTCTCCTTTCGATCTGTGACGGCGACCGGCCCCAATGGAGGAGCGCGCAACGAACGCCCGCGGAGTGGGGCCCCGCGTCAGTCGCCGAGAGATGACGGTTCAAGGCGGCGGCGTACTCGAGCAACGCGTGTGCGTAGCTCCGACGCCGGCCGCAGTGGCGCACGACGACCTGGTCGCACGAGAGCTCCCGCAGCCGCGTGATCTCGGCCGAGAGCCACCACGCCGCCGGGTGAAACCAGAGGAGCGCGGTGGCGACCGACTGCGCGATCGCGGCCAGCGCATCGCCGCGCGTGACGTGCACCAGCTCGTGCCGGAGCCCCCAGCGCAGTGCATCGGCCGAGAGC
Organism: uncultured Phycisphaerales bacterium; assembly: GCA_964426265.1. Taxonomy (GTDB): domain Bacteria; phylum Planctomycetota; class B15-G4; order B15-G4; family SIAN01; genus SIAN01. The sequence continues at coordinate 4,992 of CAYRQC010000395.1, forward strand.
TCCTGGCAGGTGGCCGACGGCAGCAGCAGGACCGGACGGCGCCAGCCGAAGCAGGCGGGGCTCGCGACCTCGTCGGAAACCAGCAACCGGACGCGGTCGGCTGCCGGTACGCCGGCCGCGACCTCACGCCACAGCTCGATGAGCCGCGCGTCGCGCACCAGTTCGGCGCGCCGGATCAGCCGCAACGTCATCAAGAGCCGACGGCCCCGCAACAACGCGATCAACCCAATCCCGCCGAGCCACAGCGCGATGCCTTCCGGCCCGCGGACCCGCTGCCACAGCTCACCCAGTCGCGCCAGCGACGGCCCAACCAGCGCGCGGGCCTTGCTCCACGCAGTGAGACCGAGACTTTCGTGCCGCGTCGCGGCCGTGTCGCGTTTGGCGGCGGCAAGCAGGCGGGGCGACGATGGCGTCGGGGGCGTCGCCGTCGATGCGACCGCGGGTGCTACGGCCGGCGCCGCAGTACCCGGCAGATCAAGATCGCCGTGCGCGTCATGCTGCGGCCGCTCGCGCTCCACCAGGATCGAGCCGGCGTTGGGTTGCGGATCATCAACCACGGGCGGGACCCGATCGATCACCGGCGCCAGGTGGTGCTCGATCCATCCACGCGCCGGCCCGAGGAACGAGCGCGCCAACCCCTTCACCGTCCACTGCACCGGCACCAGCGCCAGCGCACCGACCAGCAGCGAGAAGCAGAGCAGGTAGGCGGTCGACGGATCGTTGCGGAGCCGCCGCCTCGCGAGCAGCGCCACCCCCGCCGCAAGCAGCAGCCCGAGCGACGCGATCGCAACCTGATCGAGCCAGGCGCGCGGGATCATCGGCCACCCTCCGCATCGGCGGTCGGTGTGTCATCGAGCCGGTCGTCGATCAAGCGGCGCAGCTTCTCGAGCTCGCTGCGCGACATCGTCTCGCGCTCCACGAGGTTCAAGAGCAGCGGCTCGACCGCGCCGTCGAACAGCCGCTCGACCAGCTCGCCCACCATCGACGTCGTCACTTGCTCGCGCGAGACGCGCGTCGAGTAGACAAAGGCGCGCCCGGCTCCCGGCGACGCCCGCAGCACCGACTTGTCGCGCAGGATGTTGAGCACCGTCTGGACCGTGTTGTAGGCGAGCGACCGGCGACGGCCGACGTGGACCCGCTCCGCCACGTCGCGGACGGTGAGCTCGGCGCCTTCCCCCGCTTCCCAGACCGCCCGCATCACCTCGAGCTCGAGCTTGGTGAGCAGGACCTTCGCGCGCTCTTTCGCCATCGGGCTTCTCCCACTCGTCGGTTGACTCCGAATGTCTTAGGAGTTGCTGCGCGTCCGCGCAAGAGCTTTCTCCGAAGACTTTAGGAGATGAGCTGCGAGCGCCCGTCGCACCACGAACGGTCGGCGCTCGGCACCGTTGTCCATGCGTTACTTTGCGTGGAACCGGCAGCCGGAAAGCTGGTCGCATCTCATCGCCTGCGCGCCACCGCTGTTCGAGGAGCTGACCGTGCGTCGATCCATCGCTGGTTGTTGGTCGCTCGCCCTCCTGTTCGCCGGTGCCTTCGCCCTGCCCGTAGTGCGCGCCAGCCAAGACGATCGCCGCCCGCTCGATGATGCGCCGCCGCCGCTGCGCAACGCCCTCCTCGACGGCGATTTCGCGGCCGCGCTGCCGTTGCTCGACGAGCTCGAACGAACGCAACCGGACCACGCCGACCTCGCCTGGATGCTGCGTGGCCAGGTACAGGCGAGCCGCCACGATGCCGCCGCCGCCGAGCAAGCCTTCGCCACGCTCGAGAGCCGCTTCCCGACCAGCCCCTGGCGCACCAAGGCGCGCTTCGGCCATGCCGATGCGCTGCGCGAGCTCGGCCGCTACGCCGAGGCCGAGACGATCGTCGCCAGCGAAGCCGCGCGCCTGCGCTCCGACGAGCGGCGCCGCGAGCTCGCCAACCTCGCGGTGAAGATCGCCGACTCGGCGCTCACGCCGCCGAAGGACGAGCAGGGCCAGACTCCCGCGGCTGACCCCAAGCGCGCGCTCGCGCTTTACGACCAGGTGGTCGCCCTCGACCCACCGGTCGACGTCGGCACCCACGTGGCGCGACAACGCGGCCTCGCGCTGCAGCAGTTGAATCAGCTCGACGCGGCGATCACCGCTCTCACGGCCTATTCGAAGAGCGTGGCCGAGAAGGCGCTCGACGACCGCGTCATCGACGCCCGCCTCGCGCTGGGTCAATGCCAGCTCGGGACCAAGCACGCCGGTGAGGCGCGGCGCACCTTCGAGGAGCTGGCGGGGCAGCTCGCCGCCGCGGCGCCGGGTCCGGTGCATGAGCGGCTCGGCGACGCCTTGCTCGCCATCGCATCGACCTGGAACCGCGACGACGGCAACGAGCGACCGCTCGCGATCGCCGCGCTGCGCCGCTTCCTCGAAGGCGCACCGACGCATGCCAAGGCGTGGGAGGTGCGGCTCGACATCGCGCGCCTGCTCGACGCCGCCGGCCGGACCGAGGACGCGCTCGCGGCGCTCGATCAGTTGCTGGCACAGCCCGCCGGTGGCGATCCACAGGCCGCCGTGCACGCCCAGGCCGAGGCCGCCTTCCTGCGCGGCTCCCTGCTGATGCGCCAGGGCAAGACCGAGGCGGCCGCCGTGGCGTTCGCCGATTGCCTCGCGCGCGATCCAACCGGGCCGCGTTGGCTCGACGCGCAAGCGGCAATGATCGAGTCGGAGTATCGCGCCGCGCAGGTGGCGAGCAGCAACGGCGACTATCCCGGCGCGCGCGCGGCGCGCGCGAGCTTCATCACGCGCCACCCGCTCGACCCGCGCATCCCGCAACTGCGCTACGAGATCGGTGAGCAGTTCGTCACTGAAGCGGCAGCGATCAAGAAGAAGGCGGCGCGCGAGGGTTCCGCTGCCGTCGCCGCCGCCGCCGGCATCGTCCGCGACCGCGCCCACTCCGCGATCGACGAGTGGCAGCGGCTCGTGCGCATCCACCCGGGCCGCGACGAGGCGTCGCGGGCGCTCTTCGAGGTCGGCGGCCTCTGGCACGACGAGCTCGGCGACCTCGACCGCGCGCTCGAAGCGTGGCGCGCCTGCAGCTTCGGCCCGTTCGCGGCGCAGGCCGCCGAGCGGCTGCACGTCATGGTGACGCCCGCGATCTCGATCGCGACCGATCGCTCCTTCCGCACCGACGAGCCGGCGAAGGTCCGCCTCCACGCCCGCAACGTGCCGAAGGTGACAGTCGAGCTCCACCGTCTCGACCTCGAGGCGTACTTCCGCAAGTTCCTCGCGACCGACAACGTCGAAGCGCTCGATCTCGATCTCATCGCACCGGAGCGCACCTTCGAGGTCGCGCTCGACGGCTATGCACGGCTGAAGGATCTGGAGCAGGAGATCGCGATCGACATGGAGGGCGCGGGTGCCTGGGTCGTCGTCGTCGTCAGCCCGACGCAGCGCGCAACCACGCTCCTCCTGCGCAGTGATCTCGATGTGATCGTGAAGTCGTCGCGCCAGGAGCTGCTCGTCTTCGCGCAGGACGTGCGCACGAAGACGGCGGCGGCCGAAGTTGAGCTGCTGGTCGACGTAGGCGCGCGGCCCGACGGCTCGCGCCACCAGATCACCGGCAAGACCGGCGCGGACGGCATCTTTCATCTGCGCGCGGACGCCCCGTTCGAGTCGGAATCGGTGCGCGCCTTCGCGCGCCGCGGTGGAGACGTCGCCGCGACTCAGCTCGGCCTCTCCGGTCTCGAGACCGCCACCACCTGGACCCCGCGCGGCCTGGTCTTCACCGACCGGCCGGCCTATCGCCCGGGGCAACGGGTCGAAGTCTGCGCCTTCATCCGAGAGGTGAAGAGCGGCCGCCTCGCCTTCGACGCCGGCAGCCGCTGGCACCTCCGCGTGAGCGATCCGCGCGGCCGCTCGCTCTCCGATGGCGAGCTGGCGCTCGACACCTTCGGCACGCTTGCCGCGTCGTTCGAGCTCGATCCTCTCGCGCCGCTCGGCACCTGGCGGATCGAGGTGACGCGCACCGACGGTCCGACCTTCCGCGGGCAGTTCGAGGTGGCGGAGTACCAGCTCGACCGCGTGACGCTCGATGTCGAGCTACCGCGCCGCGTCTATCAGCGCGGCGAGCCGATCGACGTCGCCGTCGTCGCGCGCTGGCAGCACGGCGCCCCGATCGTCGACGCGCCGCTGCGCATCACGCTGCCCGATCAGCGGCTCCTCGACCTCAGGACCGACGCGCAAGGACGAGCCACCGCCCGCTTCGAGACCGGCGACTTGACCGCCGAGCAGACTCTCGCCTTCACCGCGACGCTCACCGAAGAGGGCGTGAGTGCGTCGGCCAACGCGCTGGTCGCCTTCCGCGAGCTCGCGCTGACACTCGCGCTGCCCAAGCGCGCGGTGCTCACCGACGAGCATTTCGAGATCGGCCTCACCACCGCGTTGCGCGATGGCACGGTGGCCGGCCGCGAGGTGAAGGTGGCGCTGCTGCGCCGCGATCCCGACGGCGGCGGCGAGCTGCTCGCATTCGAGCGGAAGGTCGCCACCGACCCGGCGACGGGACGGGCGACCGTTGCC
>CAYRQC010000396.1:0-4072 GCA_964426265.1 uncultured Phycisphaerales bacterium
AGTCAGGGCGACTCGCACGCAGCCTCGAGCCCGCTCCGCAGGCCTCGTGACCGCGCGCGCCGACCGCTACAGATCGCGCATCACCCGCTAATCTCCGCGCTCCTGTTTCGTCCGAAACCTCGAGGAGCGAGATCGATGAAGTCGTTGGCGCGTTTCGTGGGTGCGGCGGTGGTTGCCGTCGCGGCTGGCACGGGTGCTTTGTTCGCGTGGACGCCGGCTCAGGAGGCCGCGAAGCCGCAAGAGGCTGCGAAACCGGCCGGTGACAAGAAGCCCGCGGTGGTCGTCCCGTTCGTCGGCAACGAGGTCTGCCCGATGACGGGCAAGCCGGTCAACAAGAGCAAGTTCGTCGAGTCCGACGGCCAGCGCGCCTACTACTGCTGCGGGAATTGTCTCGCGAAGGCGAAGAGCGACCCGAAGGCGGCGGTGGCCGCGGCCTACAAGGCGGCCACGCCAGTCGACAACAAGACCTGCCCGGTCTCCGGCCATGCGATCGAGGCCGGCAAGGGCAAGGCGGTCACCTTCGAAGGCCACTCGGTCATGCTCTGCTGCGCCGATTGCGAGAAGGAGTTCAAGGCGAACCCGCGCCTCGTCACGATCATGGCGGTCTACGGCGCGACCGACCTCAAGAACGCCAAGTGCCCGGTGATGGACGAGGATGCGACCACGGAAGATCTCGTCGTCTACAAGGGCAAGCTCGTCCGTCTTTGCTGTGCCGATTGCAACGAGGAGTTCACGAAGGAGCCCGAGAAGTTCTTCGCGAAGGCCGGGGGCAAGTGACACCCACAGCGGTCGCGTCTGTCGACCGCCGGTGAACGGGCGGGAGCTGTTCGAGCTCTATCGAGCTCCCATCGACGGCCTGCGCTGCCTGCGCAGCGCGGGTCGCATTCGCCGATTGAAGCTGCCGCTGCCGGCGGATCCGCCGCAAGACGATCCGCCGGCAGCCTGTTTTTTCTGCCACCCCGAGCGCGACCGCCTCGATCTCGGGCCGTGGCCGCGGCCCGCTGGCGCGCTGCGAGTGATCGGCAACGCGCACGCGGTCGCCGACCGCATGGTGCTGGTCGCCCCTGCCGGCGAATCGGTGCACGCGGCGACGCCGGCGACGCTGGCGGTGCCGTTGCTCGCCGATCTGCTGCGCGCGCCGCTGACTGAGGCGTTCGCGGAGGCGTTCGGGTTCGCGCCGCTGCAACGGGTCGCCTTCATGAACGTCGGCCGCCGCGCGGCGCAGTCGCGGCGCCATCCCCACTTGCAGGTGGTGGGGTTCCGGCCGGAGCGCGGGCCGCTCGCGGAGGCGGACCGAACCGCGATCGCGGTGGACATTTGTTCCGCTTTGCAAGAGGATCGGACCATCGATCTCGGCACGGGGCTGCGCGGGATCATCCCGAGCCGTCCGTCGATGACGGCCGAGCTCTGGTTGCCGCTTCCGTCGCCCGACGCGCCCGAGCCGGCGTGGCTCGAGCTGGCCAACGGGGTCGGTCGCGCGGCGGCCGCCGCGGCGCGCAGGCTGAGCGGGGACCTGAACCTCGTCCTGCGCCTGGAGGAGCCGGCGTTGATCCGGATCATCCCCCGGGGGCTCTCGGAGCGGGCCGGGCTCGAGCTAGCGGCCCCCGCCTTGCTAAGCGGAGTGGTGGCGACTTCCGTTCGCGAGTCGCTCCTGCTTTGGCGCACTGCGATTGTCTGAGGTAGGTTCGCGGCAACGCCGCTCGCCGCCAGCGCAGGCTGCCAAACGTGCGCCGATCGCCACCGCGGCTATCTTCGTGATCCTCCGTGACTCAACTGGGACCGAGCGAGAGTGCATTCCCCACGAGTTCGCCTTGTGATCGGGATCGCGGCCTGCTGCCTGGCAGGTGCTGCGCCGGCGTCCGCCCACGAAGGGCTCGCGGCGAAGATCGCGACCTACACGGCGCGTCTCGCGCAGTCGCCGGCGGACGCGACGCTGCTGCTCGAGCGCGCCGAGTGCTTCCGGTTGCAGCGGGAGTGGCGGCCGGCCCTCGCCGACCTGGCGGCCGCGGAGGCGCTCGCTCCTGATCTGGTGGCGGCGATCGACCTTGCGCGTGCACGGCTCTTCGTCGATGCGCGCGATGGTGAGCGCGCCGTCGCGGCGGCCGACCGCGTGCTGGCGCGCCGCGCAGATGACTCGCTCGCGCACTTGCTGCGGGCGCAGGCGCTGGTCCAGCTCGGCCGCGGCGAGGCGGCGGTCACCGACTTCGATCGCGCCGTTGCGACCAGCCGCGAGCCCGACCCGAACCTCTACTACGCCCGCGCCGAGCAGCTCTTCGCGCTCGGTGGCGACTGGCGCCAGCGGGCGATCGACGGGCTCGACGACGGGATTGCACGAACCGCGGGCGCCGCGCAGCTCGAGGAGCTGGCGCTGCGCTACGAGGTCGCGCTCGCGAGTTGGGATGCGGCGCTGGACCGGGTCGCGCGCATCGCCCGCAGCTCGCCGCGTCCGGAGATCTGGGGCGCCCGCGCGAGCGAGCTGCTCGAAAGCGCGGGTCGCGGTGCGCAGGCGCTCGTCGCCGCCACCAGCACGCTCGAGACGCTTGGTCGATTGCCGTCGCAAGTTCGCGCGCTGGTGACGACGCGCCGTTTGCAGGAAGAGCTGACCGCGCGGTGCCAGCGGCTCCGCGCGCCATCCACGAAGAGCCCGTGAACAACATGTCCAGCAAGCAATCAGCAAGAAAGAGGACAGCCGAGCGATGACGACAGGCAAACGACCACTGCTCACGATGTTGCGGACGGTCGGCGCCGTCGCGCTGCTCACGGCCTCCACCGTCGCGCAGACGGTGACCCGCGGGCCCTACTTGCAGTCAGGCGGCGATACTCGGATCACCGTCTGCTGGCGCACCAACGTCTCCTGTACCTCGCGCGTGCTCTATGGCGCCGCACCCGGCCAGCTCACCAACCAGGTCTCCGATCCCGCCTCGGTCTCCGACCACGCCGTCACCGTGACCGGCCTGGTGGCGAACACCAAGTACTACTACGCCATCGGCACGACCACGGTGGTCCTCGCCGGCGATGATGCGCAGCACCTCTTCGTCACCGCGCCGCCGGCGGGCCGGATGAAGCAGTGGCGCGCCTGGGTGATCGGTGATTCCGGGACGGCCGACAGCTTCGCGCGCGACGTCCGCGACGCCTACTACTCGGAGACCGGCGCCGTCCACACCGACTTCTGGGTCATGCTCGGCGACAACGCCTACAACAGCGGCCACGACGACGAGTACCAGGACGCCGTCTTCGAGAACATGTACGAGGAGCGACTGATCGACAGCGTCCTCTGGCCTGCCTACGGCAACCATGACTCCCTCTCGGCCAACTCGAGCACGCAGTCGGGCGTCTACTACGACATCTTCAACCTGCCCAAGAATGGCGAGTGTGGTGGCGTGCCATCGGGGACCGAGGCGTACTACGCCTACAACTGGGGCAATGCCCACTTCATCTGCCTCGACTCGATGGAGAGCAACCGGCTCATCGGCGGCCCGATGATCACGTGGCTCGAGTCGGATCTGCAGGCGAACACGCAGGAGTGGGTGATCGCCTACTGGCACCACCCGCCCTACTCGAAGGGGTCGCACGACTCCGACGTCGATGGCGAGCTGGTCGACATGCGCAAGAACGCGGTCGAGATCCTCGAGCAGTACGGCGTCGACCTGGTCCTGTCGGGTCACAGCCACAGCTACGAGCGGTCGTTCCTGATCGACGGCCATCGCGGCAAGGCGAACTCGTTCGATCCGCTGATCCACGGCAAGGACGTCGGCGACGGGCAGATCGACGGTGACGGCGCCTACTCCAAGGCGGGCGCCGGCATGACGCCGCACGAGGGCGCGGTCTACACGGTATGCGGCTGCTCGGGGAAGACCGAGAACGGTCCACTCGACCACGAGGCGATGTTCGTGAGCATCCTCTCGCTCGGGTCGCTGATCCTCGACTTCTACGGGGCGCAGCTCGACGTCCGTTATCTCGACGACAACCAGGTCGAGAAGGATCACTTCACGCTCGTGAAGGGGCATGCGACACCGGTCGCCGCGACCAACCACCTGACCGTCCCGAAGAAGGCCACGTGGAGCTACAGCGA
>CAYRQC010000397.1:0-9054 GCA_964426265.1 uncultured Phycisphaerales bacterium
CGCAACGGTCCGGTGCGCGCCGAGATCGAGGTCGAGGGGTACTTCACGCGCTCCGCCTCGAGCGCCGACCTCGATCGCGTCAACGCCCGCTTCTACGTCGAGCTCTGGAAGAACTCGACGGCCGTGCGCGTCGTGGCCTCGCTGCGGGCGACCTCCATCTCGTTTCCGGAGCACCTGCTGTTCCGCGGCTTCACCTATCGCGCGTTCCGGAACGGCAGCGGCCCGTGGACCGTGTCCTATCCGCAGACCACCAACGATGGGCTGCCGCCCGGGCTGTGGACCGACACGCTCCCGGCGAGTGGTGACACGGCGTCGATGTACCAGGGCTTCGCGAAGCTGAGGAAGGATGAGCTCTGCATCGACCCCAACTGGTCGTCCTACGTCCCCTATGTCGAGCGGTTCGCCACCGACAACTTCGCGATGGAAGGGGTGCGCACCCGCATCCGCTCGACCTACTACACCGGCGATGCGTCGAGCAACTACTGGAGCGGCGAAAGCAACTTCGCCGATCCGACCTTCATGGAGTTCACCAACTCGCTCGGCAGCGGGATGCTGGTCGGAATCGAGCAGGCCAAGTACTACTGGCCGCTCGAGCTGCAGGCGGGCGGCGACGGCCGCTTCGAGTTCGGGTTGCTCCCGCGCAAGGACGTCGCGGACACCTACAACTACGCGCTGACCTACGCCAGCGCCGAGACCAAGGCCTTCTGGCTGGTCACCGAGGACGTGCCCTCGGCCGACCCGATCGGCACGGCCTACCAGTTCGACTACCCACTCGGCGCGCGCGCCAACCAGTCGGTCTACAACCAGGCGGACGTCTGGCCCTGGAAGCTGATCACGAAGGCGGAGGTCGACAGCTACATCGCGCTCTCGGGGTTGAAGAAGCCGACGCCCGGTGCCACCGATCTCGTTCGCACGATCTACGAGTACTCGAACACCACCGGCGGCGGCAGCAACAACTGGGAGGAGACGCGCCGCTTCTACCAGTGGCTCCGCAGCGGCGACGGCGGCGGCTACTTGAGCTCGTTCATGGAGGCCTATTACAAGGCCGACAAGATGCCGTGGGCGATCGACGACGGCGCCTTGAAGGATCGCACGAAGGTCCGCAACGGTTCGGCCAAGGTGACCAAGAAGGACGATTACTACAACAACTCGAAGCACACCTACTGGCAGGTCGTCGCCGACTGGGCGCTCGGGCGGGGCGAGACCTACCTGCTCGACAGCGGTCGTTTCATGTCAGAGACACTCCAAGACAAGGCGATCTCCGGCAACGTGCAGCCCAAGGGGAACTTCGTCTCCGGGACCTTCGGGGCGATCGTCGGTGCCGCGGGCGCCGTCCTCGACTACCACGAGGACGCGGCGCTCGCGACCTGGGTGCACGACATCTGCTTCCAATGGTCGAACATCGTCTTCAAGGTCAGCAACAACTTCGGCGTCGACACCTCGCAGCTCGGCTGGCAGGCCCCCATCGGCACCGATCCCTGCTGCGCCTCGAATCCGGACGGCTACATGATCACGTGGTCCGCGGGAAAGTCTTCGGACAAGGCGCAATATGGCTACACGACCCAAGGCTGGACCGACATCCGCAATGGCGCCCAGTCGTTCGAGCGCATCGTCCACTACCTGCGAGAGCACGACCCGAGCGACCCGCTGATCAATGACCTGCTGGCGCGCGGCGAGGACTGGTACCACTACGCCCACCGCTCGATGCGCGACGACTACCAGTCACAGACGGGCGACATCTACATCATCGACGTCTTCCGCGGCGACGGCGGCAACCCCAACATCGACCCCTTCACGCTTCCGGGTTTCGACATCGACGACGATGGACAGTGCGACTACGTGATGCACTCGATCGTGAACTTGAAGCTGGAGCACGCCCTGAGCTCGAGCGCCTTCTCGTACGGCGTCGAGATGCAGCGCAGCATCTCGAAGAGCAACTACGACCAGTTCATCAACGACCCGGTCCTGAACGAGTTCATCTGGCGCTACCTGGTCCACTACGGAGTCATCAAGCCCTAGCCAGCGCGGTCCGCGACGATCGGAACTCGTTTCCGCCGACGTCCGGCTTCAGATCGAGTCCAACCACTCCGAAGTCTCCGCCGACACCAAGTCAGGCAACCGGGGATTCGGAGGGTTGAACCGCATGCTGAAGCACTTCGCAGTTCCGGCGCTCGTGACCGCGCTCGCACTCCAGGCGCAGGCGCAGTCGACCACCACCTCGTCGTTCGGCTCGTTCGTGAGCGGCGAGCGACCGCTGTACCTCGAGATCGACCAGTTCGCCGACGACCAGCCGTTCAACGTGAAGTTCATGAACGTGCCGCCCGGATCGAGCGGGCAGACGATCTACATCTCCGACAAGATGGTGCTGGGCAAACATCCCGACGCGACCGCGCCCGGCTTCTTCGGCCCCGACCTCACCACGGGCACCGCGATCACCGTCGCGGGCAGCAGCTACAGCGGGGTGGTCGACGGCAAACGGTGGAACGGGATCGTCTTCGTGCAGGGGTACGTGAAGACCCCCGCGGGAGGGCGCCTGACTTCGGTGGTCGAATGCCACCCCGACAGCGCCCGGACCGTGCAGCCGAGCCAGACCGTGACCTTCCCGATCCCGCTCACCACGCAGGAAGTGGTGCGCGCCGGCAAGCGCGGCTGCGATCTCCTGCAGCAGCCGGTCCGCGTCGGCCTGCCGTTCCCGAAGGGACAACTGTTCGAGAAGAACGGCGTCCCGCAGCTCACCCTGGTCGGCGGCCCCAAGCAGGGGCAGTTCTCGACGCTCGCGAGGTGGAGCGACGGCAGTTGCAAGTGGGTTCTCTGTGAGTATCTCGCCGACGTGACGGCCGGAACCTCGAGCGTCACCGTCAAGGTCGACCAGGGAGCCGGCAACTTCGGCGGCGGCGATCTCGCGTCGACCAGCGGCAGCGTCACCACGGTCGACACCGGGACGCTGAAGCTCACGATCGACGCCAGCAAGCCCGACCTCTTCCAGTCGATCCAGTCGAGCGGCCGCGACCTCATCGCGACCGCGGCGGGCAACCGACCACATTTCTGGGACGCCACGGACCAGGAGTGGACCTGGCAGAAGACCGCGGTCAACGTGCGCCGCAACGGTCCGGTGCGCAGCGAGATCGAGATCGACGGGATGTTCACCAAGTCCGCGTCGGCGACCGACGCCAACCGGGTCCTGGTCCGCTTCTACGTCGAGGCGTTCCGCGGCCAGAGCACGATCCGCGCGACCGCATCGCTGCGCGACACCAGCATCCTGTTCCCCGAAAACCTGCTCTTCCGCGGCTTCAGCTACCGGGCGCAGCTCGCCGAAGCCGGGCCGTTCGACGTGCGGATGCCCAAGCCGGCGCTGCTCGGCGACGCGACCGCGCTCGTCAGCGGCGCGATCGGCAGCGGACAGGACGCCGCCTTCCAGAGCGGCTTCGTCTCGCGCAGCGACTACCCACTCCAGACCGATTGCAACTCCGGATCGCAGCTCGGCTTCATCCAGCGCAACGGGAACAACGCCTTCGCGATCGAAGGAGTGTCGGCCCGCATCGGCGCCGCCAACTTCTGCGGCTCGGCGGCGACCGGCTGGTTCTCGCCCGAGGACGAGTTCTGCGACCCGTCCTTCACCGAGGTGAACTCGTCCGCGTCCGGTCGCGGCGTCCTGCTCGGCCTCGAGCACGCCTGCCGGACCTGGCCCGTGAGCCTGGAGGCCGGCGGCGACGGCCGCATCGAGATCGGCCTGCTGCCGCACAAGCAGCCGTCCGACGCCCACCTCTATCCGCTGCCCTACGCCTCGGCTGAGACGCGCAGCTTCTATCTCGCCTTCGAGTCGGCACGCGCGGCCGATCCCTTCACGGTCGCCTGCTCGTTCGACTACCCGCTCGCCGCGCGCGCCGAGCTGTGGGCCTACAACCAAGCCGACGTCTGGCCGTGGAAGCTCGTCTCGGAGGCCGACATGCGGACCTACCAGACGCTCGCCAACATCCGCACGACCGGGCCCGACAAGTCCGACCCGACCCGCACCGTCTACCGCTTCGCCGGCGGGACCGGTGGCGGCAACAACAACTGGGAGGAGACGCGCCGCTTCTACCACTGGCTGCGGACCGGCAACGGCGGCTCCTACTTGAGCTCCCTCTTCGAGGCCTACTACAAGGTCGACAAGATGGCGTGGACGATCGACGACGGCGCCTTGAAGGACCGCGCGAAGATCCGCAACTCGACGGCACCGGTGACGCGCAAGTGCGACCTGTACGACGGCAGCAAGCACACCTTCCTGCAAGCCGTCCCCGACTGGGCCTTCACGCACGGCGAGACGCCGCTGCTCGACGCGGCGCGACCGCTCGCCGAGACGATCCTCGACAAGAACATCTCGCCGAACGTGCAGCCCTACGGGAACTTCGTGCAAGGCACCTTCGGCGCGGTCACCAACTCCGCGCTCGCGGTGCTCGAGCTGGCGCCGAACCAGCAGCTCGAGGACTGGGTCCACCTGATCATGTACCAGTGGGCAAACGTGGTCTTCCAGCAGAAGAACAGCTTCGGCGTCGGCACGGCGAACCTCGGCTGGCAGGCGCCGGTCGGGACGCCCGAGGGGAGCGCGACCAACCCCGACGGCTACATGATCACGTGGGCGGCGGGGAAGTCCTCCGACAAGGTGGTGTACGGCTACATGTCGCAGCAGTGGACCGACCTGCGGCTCAACTCGCTCGCCTTCCAGCAGGAGGTGCACCACCTGCGCGAGAAGGCGCCGAGCGATCCGCTGATCAGCGACCTGTTGAACCGCGCGCCTGACATGTACCACTACGCGCGGCGCGGACTGCTCGACGACCACAACCGCAACACCGGCGACTACTACATCCTCGACGTCTTCGCCGGTGACGGCGGCAACGCCTCGCCCAGCCCGCTCTGCGGCCCCGGTCTCGCGATCGACAAGGCGAACTCGAGCGGCTACGCGAACCAGAGCATCGTGAACCTGCTGCTCGAGCAGCGGCCGAGCGAGACCGCCTACAGCTATGGCGTCGAGCTGAACCGCAGCATGTCGGAGTCGACCTACCAGCACATGGTGAACGATCCGCTGCTCAACGACTTCATGTGGCGCTTCCTGGTGCACTACGGAATCGTGAAGCCGTAGCCGCGGACCACGGCAAGTAGTCCCTACCCCGAGGTCGCGCCCGTGCCCGGTCTGTCCGGCGCGGGCGCGGCCTTTTGCGTCGGCACGCGCAGGAGCATCTCAGCCAAGCAACCGCGCACGCAGGCGACTCTTCACGCTGATCATCGTGACCTGGTCGGTGGCGTCGACGCGATTCGAGCTGATGAAGAGCGGCGCCTCCTCCGGCCGCGCCGGCAAGCGGCCGTGCGATCCGCGCGCCAGCCCGGGGTCGAGCGAGATCGCCTTCATCAGGTAGCGGAAACCCAGCTTCTTGCGCAGCAGCGTTGCGGCGAGCCGCAGCTTGAGGAGCGGCCGGTCGGGCGCAAAGAAGAGCTCGCTCGGGTCGTAGCCGGGCTTGCGGTGGATGTCGACGGTCGGCGCGAAGTCGGGCGCCTTCGCATCGTCCTGCCAGTAGTGGTAGGCGAAGAAGCGATCGGGTGCGGAGAGCAGTACCAGCTCGCCCGACCGTTCATGGTCGAGCCCGGCGGCCCGCTTGCCCTCCGCATCCAGCACGCGGTCGACACCCGGCGTCGCGGCCAGCGTCCTCTGCACGGCGGCGAGATCCTGCGGCCGCCGGACGTAGACATGCGCGATCTGGTGATCGGCGACCGCGAACGCGCGCGACTCGCCGGGATCGAGCAGCTCCCCGAACGGCGTGTCGCGCACGGTGAGGAAGCCGTGCTCGCGCAGCACGCGGTTGACCGTCACCGCGCCGCGCACCTCGGAGATCCCGTACTCCGAAAGTACGACGATCTCACGGCCGCTCGCGCGTGCCGCGTCGAGCAGACGCGCCGCCTCGGCGTCCACCGCTCGCACGTGCTCCGCGATTCGTGGGTCGCGCGGTCCGAAGCGCTGCAGGTCGTAGTCGAGATGCGGCAGGTAGACCAGCGCGAGATCGGGATCGTGCCGCGCGAGCACCGCGAGCGCCGAGTCGACGATCCAGCGGGTCGAGACGAGCGACGCCGTCGGGCCCCAGAAATGGAACAGCGGAAACGTCCCGAGCTGCGCGGTGAGCTCGCGCGCCAGCTCCGGCGGATCGGAACGGACGTCGGGGATCTTGCGACCGTCGGCCGGGTAGTGGGGTCGCGGCGTCAGCGACCAGGTCGCACCCGAATGGAGGTTGAACCACCAGAAGAGGTTGGCCGTGGTCACCCGTGGCTCGCTCGCGGCCAGCTCGGCGAGCAGCTTGGCGCCTTGGACGAGGTGGTTCGACTGCCGCCAGAGCCAGACCTCGGCGAGATCGCGGAAGTACCAGCCGTTCGCGACGATCCCATGCGTTCGCGGCAACGCTCCCGTGAGCAGCGTCGCCTGCGCCGTGCAAGTGACCCCCGGCAGCACTCCATCCATCGGCGCGACCCACCCCTCTTCCGCGAGCCGCCGGAGCGCCGGCGCATGCGGCAGCAGGTCGAGCGTCAGCCCGACGACATCGAGGACCAGGAGCTTGCGCTTCACCATCTCCGCCATGATCGCCGGCCGAGCGCGACGCCGAAAGGACGGCGAGACGTCAGCGTGCAACTGGGTCTTGCGCCCTCCTCCCTTCCGGGGCATGAACATCCAGCGACCGCCATCGTCCAACTGAGCCTCGAGAGCCTTCGTGACGAGCATCCCCTCAGCAACGTCAGCACTGGCGAGGAGAGCGGTGGACGACGACCGCGCGCTGGCCGAGGCCGCGTCGCGCGGCGATCGCGGTGCGTTCGAGCGGCTCGCCGATCGCTACCTCGATCGCACGCTGCGCATCTGCGTCCGACTGCTCGGCAACGTCGATGATGCGGAGGACGCCACGCAGGAGACCTTCGCGCGCGCCTGGTCGCGCCTGAACAGCTTCGCCGGCCAATCGACCTTCGGAACCTGGGTGACCAGCATCGCGCTGCGCCTCTGCACCGACATCGACCGCGCCCGCAAGAGCCGCCAGAAGCACGTGACCGAGCTGCCGGCACTCTTCAACGTCGATCGCGATGCGCCGACGCCGCGGCGGATCACGCCGCTCCTCCACGCCGAGCAGCGCGAGACGGTCGCCCGCTTGCAGGACGCCCTCCAGCGGTTGCCGCCGCGGCTGCGCACCGCCCTCACCCTGCGCACGATCGAAGGATTGGAATACCCGCAGGTCGCCGGCGCGATGGGCACCACCATCCGTTCGGCACGCCTCTATGTCTGGGAAGCACGCCAACGGCTTGCGCGCGAGATCGACTACGACCCGCGCCGGAGTGCGACGGGCGATCACGGAACGGACGATCACGGAACGGAGGAGCCAAGGTGAGCCGCCGCTGCCGCCATGCGCGCGATCTGATGCCCTTCGTCGACGGCGAGCTGCCGCTCGACACGGCGCTGCGCTTCGAGGAGCACCTCCTCGGCTGCGATTCGTGTCGCCATGCGGTCGAAACGCAGCGCGCACTCGAAGAGGCGTTGGTCGCGTTGCCGGCACCGCGGCTGCTGGCGCACGATCGGGCACGCATGGCTGCCGCGATTGCGACGCGCATCGATGCAGTGCCTCGCGACGCGACGACCCTCGCGAACTCGGCACCGCAGCCACCGTGGATGCGGCTGCTGGCGCGGCGTCGCCTCGCACGGGTGGCGGGCCTCCTCGCGGCGGCGGCACTGGTCGTCACGACAGCGCTCCTCGCCTGGCCACACCGGCCGCAACTACTCGCGGCGACGCTGGTCACAACCGAGGTTGCCGCGACCGCGCCCGTCGCCACCGAATCGATCGCAGCGCCACTCCCGCCGACGGCGAGCACGCTCGAACCACCCGCACCGCTGATCGACACTCCGGCCGCGAGCGGCCCAGTGATCGCCGCTCGCGACGAGGTCGCGCGAATCGTGCGCCGGCTCTCGCGACGCCACGCCGCCGCCGAGGGGGGCGAGCTGCTCTCGAGCTTCGTGGTCGCCGCCGAACCGTTGCGCGCCAGCGGTGTCCCGCTCTCCCAGGTGATGCTGGCGATCCTGCGCGATCCCGATCCCGAGCTGGCGTGCATGGCCGCCCGCCTCTTCGCGCAGGCCGCGCGCGACGACGCGCTGGGCCGCGAGGAGCTGGCACTCGTGCCGACGCTCGAGCGCGAGATGCGCCGGCCCGACTGCGGCAACGCGATGCTCGAGACGCTGCTGGCGGTCGGCTCACCGCGCGCGTGGGAGGCGATCGGTCGCGCGGCGATGTCACCGAACCTGCGTGAGCCGGCGCTCTGCGCACTGGCCGCCCACGACTCGGCCGCAAGCTTCGCAATCGTGCAACGCGAGCTCCTCGCCGATGCGCGCACCACGGCCGCACCGACGCTCTTGGCGCGGGTGCTCGAGCAGATCGCGTGGACGCGGCCCGAGCAGCTCTCCTTGCTGGCGGTCCTGGCGCGCGACGCCGGCACGGTGGACGTCATTCGCGGCACACTGGGTCGCAGTGCCACCGCGCACGGCGACTCGGCGCTCATGGCGTTGATCACCACCAGCCTCGCTGCACCCGAACCGACCCTCCGTCGCGACGCGCTCGGCCTCGCGGCGCTCGTGCCCGCTGACGCCTTCGTGCCACCGCTGCTCCGGCTCGTACGGATCAACAGCGATGCGGCGGCGGCGCTCGACGTGCTCGCCACGCTCGGCAGCGCTGCGGCGCTCGGTGCGCTCACCGAGGTCCGCGGCGAGCCGTCCCTCGCCCATTCGCGCGTGCGGTTGATCACGCGCGCCTTCGAACGCGCGGCGAGCCACGCCTCCGACGATCTCCTAGATACGGTCGTCGCGACGATGGCGACGAGCGAGGCGTCGCTGGCGACTTCGTTCGCCGAACTCGCCTTCGACACCAACGGGAGCGGTGGAGCGGCGGTCCGCCGCGCGCTCGTCCGCGTCGCCATCGCTCCGCGGGCCGTGCGGTCACGAGCGGCGCTCGAGCTGGCGCGGCGCGGAGAGCCGTTCGCGCGCGCGACCGCGCTCGCCCTCCT
>CAYRQC010000398.1:0-2762 GCA_964426265.1 uncultured Phycisphaerales bacterium
CTCGAGAGCGGGAAGCCCGCCTCGACGTTCTACGAGGTCGTCGAGCGACTACCCGGCTACACCTATCTGCGCGCCCATCCACTGACCGGCCGGACGCACCAGATCCGCCTTCATCTGGCGCATCTCGGTCATCCGTGCGTAGCCGATCCCATCTATGGCCGGCAGGTCGGCCAACAGTATTGGCGCCTGATCCGCGAGCAGGAGCTGGCCGGATTGCCCGTCCCCAACTTCCGACGCCAAGCGTTGCACGCGTTGCGGCTCCGTTTCACCCATCCCATCGACGGCCGCGAGATCGACGTCGAAGCCCCGCTCGAAGCCGACATGGTGGCCCTGCTCGACTTCCTGCGCACCCTCCGCTGACCCGTAGTACCGAGCCGGGGATCCTACGCCGACGTTTTCCGCACCACGGCCGCGGACTCGCAGAAGTGTGCGGTTTTTTCCGCCGCAGCAACCCCGGATCGGTACGTCGGAGGTCGGTCAGCGGCTGCGGAGCGCCTGCTTGTCGATCTTGCCGGGGCCGACGCGAAGGAAGTCATCAACGAGAGTGATGCGGCGCGGGACCTGCTGCGGCGCGAGCGCGGCAGTGGCGTGCGCGAGCAGGTCGGCGGTGATCTGTACAGCGCTCGGCGGTGCGGCACCGGTCGGTTCGGGAGAGCGCAGCCGGACGAATGCGATCGGCACCTCGCCACACTCGGTGTCGGGCGTGCCGATGACGGCAACCTCCGCGACCAGCGGATGGTCCGCGAGACATGCTTCGATCTCGAGCGCGCCGACGCGATGACCGTTCACCTTGAGCATGTCGGTGGAGAGCCGACCCAGGAGCGAGTAGCTCCCGTCGGCGTGGCAGCGCGCGAGGTCGCCGGTTCGATACCAGCCGTCGCTCATCACCTTGGCGGTCGCCTCGGGATCCTCGTGGTAGCCCGAGAAGAGCGACGGACCGCGGATCCAGAGCTCTCCTTCGTGGGTGTCGTCTCCACCATCGTCGAGCCGCACGAGCCGCCCTTCGACCGTCGCAAGCGGTCGCCCGACCGCGCCCGCCGGCCGCGCGCCGTCGAGCTCCTGCGACAGCGCGATTCCCATCTCCGTCGCGCCATAGCGCTCGAGGATCACGTGGCCAAATCGCTGTTCGAACGCGCGCTTCAGCGCGGGCGGCAGCGGCGCCGAGCCGCTGACGAACAGCCGCATCCTTGGCAGCGCCGCCGCTCCTTCCACCGCGATCATTCGCGCATACATCGCCGGCACACCGAAGAAGAGCGTCGCGCCACTCTCCGCGAGCCGCCGCAACACCGCGGCTTCGTCGAACGCGGCGACCAGGTCGAGCGTCACGCCGCCCACCAGCCCAGCCATCACGCCCACCACCAGTCCGTGCAGATGTTGGAGCGGCAGGCAGTGCAGCAGTCGATCCTCCGGTGACAGCCGCCACGCCTCGACCAGCGCGCTCACATTCGCCGCGAGCGACCCCTGCGTGTGCAGCGCCCCCTTCGGTTTGCCGGTCGTTCCCGACGTGTAGAGGAGCAGGGCAGGATCTTCGGCGGCGGCCGTCACGCCGGCGAAGTCGTGGCCGAGCTCGAGGCCCGTCGGCTCATCGCTCACGGCGAGCAGCCGGTCGAGGTCGAGCCAGCGCGTCGCCGGCGCCGTCGTGCGCAGCAGGTCGGCGAGCGGCTCGTCGGCGAACGCCGCGCGCGGGCCGGCATCCCAGATCACGTGGTTCAGCTCGCGCAGCTTCGCCTTCGGATGGAGCGGCACGACCAGCAGCCCGAGCCGATGGGCCGCGAGCAGCAGCGTGACGAATCGCCGATCGCTCCGCAGCCCGACCACCACCCGATCGCCGCGCCGCAGCCCCGCGCCGATCAGCTCGCGCACCAGCCGGCCGCTCGCGCCGACGAGCGAACTCGCCGACGCCTCGCCGGTCTCATCGACGCACGCGATCCGCCCCGGTTGGCTCCGCAGTCGCTCGAGCGCCGCGTCGATCCACGTGGACGGGTACATTCAGCGCCCTCTTGGCCCGCCGCTCCCGGCGCGCCGCCCGCTGCGGAGCCTAACGGATGACCGCCGACGCTCGCCGCCCCGACGACCGCGCGGCCGCTTGGACGCGCGACGTCTTCGAGCCGGCGTTGAACGAGGCGCGCGTCCGCGACGTCCCCGAAACCACCTCGTCGGGGCTGCGACCGGCGCCGCTCTACGCGCCGGAGATCGGCTTCCCCGGCGAGCCGCCCTTCCTGCGCGGCCCCTACCCGACGATGTACCGCGGCCGCCTCTGGACGATGCGCCAGTACGCCGGCTTCGGCAGCGCGGCCGAGACCAACCGCCGCTTCCGCTATCTGCTCGAACAAGGGCAGGCGGGCCTCTCCACCGCCTTCGACCTGCCGACGCAGATCGGCTACGACCCCGACCATCCGATGGCGAGCGGCGAGGTGGGGCGCGTCGGCGTCTCGATCGCGTGCGTCGACGATCTCGACGAGCTCTTCGCTGGCATCCCGCTCGAGCGCGTCTCGACCTCGATGACGATCAACGCGACCGCGCCGATCTTGTTGGCGCTCTACGTCGCGGTGGCGCGGCGGCGCGGCATCGCGGCCGCGCAGCTCTCCGGCACGGTGCAGAACGACATCTTGAAGGAGTACGCCGCGCGCGGCACCTACCGCTTCCCGCCGGCCGCCTCGATGCGCCTCGTCACCGACGTGATCGCCTGGACCGCCACCGAAGTCCCGCGCTGGAACTCGATCTCGATCAGCGGCTACCACATGCGCGAGGCCGGTTGCACG
>CAYRQC010000399.1:0-2635 GCA_964426265.1 uncultured Phycisphaerales bacterium
CGAGGTGCTTGACGTCTTCGCGACAAAGATCCGCGCGGCGTTGATCGAGGGGCGCAAGACCGAAGTGATGTACCACGTCGGGCGACCGGGCCACGACGGCTACATGGATCGGGTGCTCCAGGCGTGGGGCGTCGACGGACACAACAGCCACACCAATGTCTGCAGCGCGGCGGCGCGGCTCGGCTATGCACTGTGGCAAGGGGCCGATCGCCCCTCACCCGATCACGCGAACGCCAAGTTCATCCTGCTGCTGAGCTCGCACCTCGAGACCGGCCACTACTTCAACCCGCATGCACAGCGGATCATCGACGGGAAGATGGCCGGGGCGAAGCTCTGTGCGATCGACGTCCGCCTCTCGAACACGGCATCGATGGCCGACTATTGGCTCGCGCCGCATCCGGGGACGGAGGCGTTCCTGCTGCTTTCGCTGGCGCACGTGATCCTGGAGGAGGAAGGCTACGACCGCAAGTTCCTCGAGGAGTGGGTGAACTGGCGCGAGTTTCTCGCGGCGCGCGCAGGTAGCGCCGCGCCGAGCTTCGACCTCTTCATTCGCGAGCTCAAGCGCCACTACGCGAAGTACACGCCTGCCGCCGCCGAGGCGGAATGTGGCGTCGCAAAGGAGCAACTGATCGCCGTCGCGCACGAGATCATCAAGGCGGGCAGCGCGTTCGCGACCCACGTCTGGCGCAACGCCGCTTCAGGCAACGAAGGCGGTTGGCAGGTTGCGCGCTGCCTGCAGTTTGTCGCGATCCTGGTCGGAGCCGTCGCGTCGAAGGGCGGCACCAACCTCAATACGCAGGACAAGTTCGTCCCGCCGCCGTTCCTGAAGCCGCCTCCGCAACAGGTCTGGAACGAGCTGCTCTATCCGCGCGAGTACCCCCTCTCCCACCATGAGCTGAGCTTCCTGCTGCCGCATTTCCTGATGGAGGGGCGCGGCAAGCTCGCCGCCTACTTCACGCGGGTCTACAACCCGGTCTGGACCAACCCCGACGGGATGCTGTGGGAGCGCGTGCTGCGCGACGAGAAGAAGATCGAGCTGCACGCCGCGTTGACTCCCGTCTGGAGCGAGACCGCGCAGTACGCCGACTACGTGCTGCCGATGGGCGTCGGCGCCGAGCGCCACGACCTGATGTCGCAGGAGACCCATGCCGCCAAGTGGATCGGCTTCCGGCAGCCGGTGGTGCGGACCGCCAAGGAGCGGATCGGCGAGAAGGTCGACTGGACCTGGCAGACGAACCCGGGCGAGGTGTGGGAAGAGGACGAGTTCTGGATCTCGCTCTCGTGGCGCGTCGATCCCGACGGGTCGCTCGGCGTCCGCAAGTGGTTCGAGTCGCCCAAGCGTCCGGGCCACCAGATCAGCGTCGACGAGTACTACGGTTGGATCTTCGAGAACTCGGTGCCAGGCCTGCCGGCCGAGGCGAAGAAGCATGGCCTCACGCCGCTCGCCTACATGCGCAAGTTCGGGGCGTTCCTGGTCGAGGCCGAGACCTACGAAGGGTTCCGCAAGAGGCTCGCGCCGAAGGAGCTCGCCGGATCGAGCGTCGATGCCACTGCGCGCGTGATGAAGGACGGCAAGCAGCTCGGTGTCGTCGCCGAGGGTGAGTCATGTGTCGGCGTCCCGACGCCGAGCAAGCGATTCGAAATCTACAGCCAGACGATGGTCGACTGGGGCTGGCCCGAGCAGGCGCTCCCTGGCTACATCGAGAGCCACGTCCATCGGAGCCACCTGAATCCCGCCAAGGGCGACTACGTCCTGGTTCCGACCTTCCGGCTACCGACTCTGATCCATACCCGCAGCGGCAACTCGAAGTGGCTCTACGAGCTTTCCAACACCAACCCGGTCTGGATCCACCCGCAAGACGCAGCGCTGCTCGGTGTCGCGACGCTCGACCTCATCCGCGTCTCGACGCGCATCGGCCATTTCGTGAACAAGGTCTGGGTCACCGAAGGGGTGCGCCCTGGCATCGTCGCGTGCAGCCACCACCTCGGCCGCTGGCGCCTCTTCGAGGAGGTCGGGACCGATCGTTGGTCGAGCGCGCTCGTGACACGCGAGGAGCTCGCCCCCGGCCGCTTCCGTTTCCGCCGCGTGAAAGGCATCGAGCCGTGGAAATCGAAGGACCCCGACAGCTCGCGTGTCTGGTGGACCGATGGCGGCGTCCATCAGAACCTCACTTTCCCCGTGCAGCCCGACCCGATCAGTGGCATGCACTGCTGGCACCAGCGTGTCCACGTCGAGCGCGCGCGTCCCGACGACCAATACGGCGACGTCGAAGTCGACACCGAGAAGTCGATGGCCGTCTACCGCGAGTGGCTCGCGAAGACGCGGCCGGCTCCGGGCCCCGGCGGGTTGCGGCGGCCGTTGTGGATCAACCGCGCGGTGCGACCGGCACCGGAGGCGTACAAGCTGGTGTGATCAGGAGACGGCCACGCGGACGATTCATCAAGACCGGCTCGACGTCGACTCGGAACGTGGGCAGAGACCCGCCTTGGCGCCCTGCTCGCGGCGGCGCGTCAGCCTCCCTCCTTCGGCAACTCCCCCAACTTGCGGAGGGCATCTTTCGCCGCGTTCCGGTTCGTTCCGCGCTTGCTGAGTGCGAGCGCGCGTTGGAGCAGCTCGCGCGCGGCGGAGTCATTC
>CAYRQC010000400.1:0-3664 GCA_964426265.1 uncultured Phycisphaerales bacterium
GATACCGGCGCACAGCGCGGCCCGCAGCGTTTGCCACTGATCGCACGCCGTCCACAGCGCGCGTCGCGTCTGCAGCGCCACGGCTCCCTCCTCGCTGAGCCGGCGATGGACTTGCAGCACCGATCGCAGCGCGAATGTCCCCGGTCGCGCGAGAAGCAGCGCGCCACGCGGCTCGAAACGCGGTCGCAGCCAGCAGAGTTCCTGGGGCGAGGTGAGTGTCACCGCGATTCCGAGCGCACGGCCAGCGTCAGCCAGTCGGCGCGGCGTGTGCAGACGCGGATGGGCGGTCAGCAGGAAGAGCCGCAGCGGTTGGATCGAGGGCTCGGCCGTCGCGGCGCTTTCCGGGTAGCCTGTGGCGGCCATGTCGAGTTGATCCCCGAGACCGCGACTGGTACCGCCGCGTCGGTCGCGGAATCCGTTCCTGACTCCGCTGTTCGCAAGGACGCGCATGGGTGTCGAAGAGAACCTTTCCGAGGTCGTGACCGCCCGACTCACCGAGCTGGTGGGGTGGGCGCGCAAGAACTCGCTGTGGCCGATGCCGCTCGGACTCTCGTGCTGCGCCATCGAGATGATGGCGACCGTCGGCCCGCGCTTCGACCTCTCGCGTTTCGGCGCCGAGGTCTTCCGGTTCAGCCCGCGCCAGAGCGACGTGATGATCGTCGCCGGGACGCTCACGTGGAAGATGGCGTCCGTGGCGCGCCGCATCTACGACCAGATGCCCGATCCCAAGTGGGTCATCGCGATGGGGGTATGCGCCTCGTCGGGCGGTCTCTACCGAAACTACGCCGTCGTTCCGGGTGTCGATCGGATCCTTCCGGTCGACGTCTACACGATGGGTTGCCCCCCGCGGCCGGACACGTTGATCCGCGCCGTCATCGAACTCCAAAAGAAGATCGACGAGCTCGCCATCGATGGCCGACACAAGCGCGAACCCGTCTTCGTCGAATAGCGCGGCCGCCGCCGCTCCTGTCGCGCCGCCGCTTCCGCCTCCGAACCCGCTGGTCGATGCAATGACGGCGCTCGGAGCCGAGCCGCTGCCGACCGCGCAGGACGGGTTGCTCGCGTTCCGCGTCGAGCGCGACGCATGGCCGAGCGTGGCGCTCGCCATGAAGAGCGATCCGCAGCTCTCCTTCGAGATGCTGATCGACATCGCCGGCCTCGATTTCCCACGCCGGCAACCGCGTTTCGAGGTCGTCTATCACCTCTGGTCGCTCACCTACAACCGCGTCGTTCGCGTGAAGGTCGGCGTGCCCGAGGAGGATCCGACGATCACGAGCGTCGTCGACCTCTGGGCGACCGCCGATTGGCACGAGCGCGAGACGTTCGACCTGCTCGGCGTGAAGTTCGCCGGCCACCCCGACTTGCGCCGCATCTTGATGCCCGACGACTACCCGTGGCACCCGTTGCGCAAGGACTTCCCGCTCGAAGGAATCGACAACTCGATCTCGTACGTCCGGGCGGGCGGGGTCCTGATGACCCGCGAGCTCGACGTCGATCGGCCAGCCGGACAGGACCACACGCCGGTCGATCGCTCGCACGGCGATCCGGCTGGCTACGACGACGGCGCCGAAGAGATCCACGAGAACGGCAAGTCATGAGCACGCTCACCGAGAAGATCGTCACCGTGAGCGACGTCGATCCGCGCGTTTCCACCGCCACTTCGCGCGACCGCGAGCAAGGCGACCTCCATTCCGAGCGGATGGAGCTGTCGATGGGGCCGCAGCATCCGGCGACGCACGGTGTGCTCCAGTGCAAGCTGGTGCTCGATGGCGAGCGGGTGGTCCGCATCGATCCGGTGGTCGGATACCTGCACCGCGGCAAGGAGAAGCACGCGGAGCACATGACCTACCAGCAGTTCTTCACCATGACCGACCGGCTCGACTACCTGCAGCCCCTCGGGAACGAGGTGGGCTGGGCGCTCACGGTCGAGAAGCTCGCCGGCATCGAAGTCCCGGCGCGCGCCCAGGCGATCCGCACGCTCATCTGCGAGTTCATGCGCCTCTCGGCGCACCTGGTCTGGGCCGGCATCGGCGGAGTCGACACCGGCGCCGTCTCGATGTTCATGTACGCGTTCCGCGATCGCGAAAACCTCTTCGACCTGATGGACGAGCTGACCGGGCTGCGCACCAACCAGGAGTACCTGCGCATCGGTGGCGTCGGTGCCGACGTCACGCCCGAGCTGGTCGTGAAGATGCGACAGTGGCTCGATGCGTTCCCGGCCCACCTCGACGAGTTCGAGCTGCTCCTTACCGGCAACAAGATATTCCACGACCGCATGCGCGGGGTCGGGACGGTCAGCGCGCAGCAGGCGATCGACCTCGGTTTGACCGGGCCGTGCCTGCGTGCGACCGGCGTTGGCGTCGACTTGCGACGCGCGCGACCCTACCTGCTCTATCCGCAGCTCGAGTTCGACGTCCCGGTCGGGACGCGCGGTGACGCCTACGACCGCTACCTCGTCCGCATCGAGGAGATGCGCCAGAGCACGCGGATCCTGCAGCAGCTGGTGCGCGACCTGCCGGCCGGCGATTGGATCGCCAAGGATTTCAAGAACGTCCTGCCACCGAAGGGTCGGGTCTACACCTCGATGGAGGAGATGATCCACCAGTTCAAGACCGTGACCGAGTGGTGCCCGCCGAAGGGTGAGGTCTACCTGGCGACGGAGGCGGCGAACGGCGAGCTCGGCTTCTATCTGGTGAGCGCCGGCGCGTCCCACCCCTATCGCGTGAAGATCCGCTCGCCCTCGTTCATCAACTTGCAGGCACTGAAGCCGATGGCGCTCGGCGCCTACTTCAGCGACATCGTGGCGATCATCGCGTCGCTGCACTTCATCATGGGAGAGTGCGATCGATGAACGCGCCCGCCGTCGCCCCGCTGCCGAAGTTCGCTGCTGCCGTCGCGGCTCCGAAGGTGATGCGGCACGAGCTGTCGATGAGTGAGAAGCTCTTCTTCTGGCCGTTCGTGAAGGCGCTCAAGTTCACCTTCTTGCGGATGTTCCAGAAGGACATCACGCGCCGTTACCCCGAGCAGAAAATGGAGCTCGCGCCGACACTCCACGGAGTGCCGGTCCTGGTGATGAATGAAGACGGGTCGCCCCGTTGTGTTGCCTGCGGGCTTTGCGAGTTCGTCTGCCCGCCGCGCGCGATCGACATCACGCCGGGTGAGACCGACCGTCCGATCGAGCGCCAGCCGCGGGAGTTCGTGATCGACATGCTGCGCTGCATCGAGTGCAGCTACTGCGAGGAGGTCTGCCCCGAAGAGGCGATCGTGATGTCGACCGACTACGAGGTCGTCGGGCGCCGTCGCGAGGATTTCGTTTGGGACCTGAAGAAGCTCCTCAAGCCGGTCGCTCAGCTGAAGAGCCGCATCGATTGGATCCGCAAGACCTACCGAAGATGGGATGCAGGTGCTGAGATCGCACCGCCAGCGGGGGGCGTCTATCGCGACCCGCGATGGGTCGGCAAAGAACGGCCGCACGACGGGCATGGGCACTGAGCGGCGGGTCGGGCGACGGGGACTTCGCTTGAGTGCTCGGAGCTCGCACGGATGCCGACGATCATCGCGAGCAGCCGCACCGATTCGAGCAGCGACCCGGGGCCGAGCGAAGCTGCGCCTGGTGCCCAGCCAACACGCGTAAGTGGTAGCGGGGACCGGACTTGAACCGGTT
>CAYRQC010000401.1:0-4934 GCA_964426265.1 uncultured Phycisphaerales bacterium
CGATGCGGGGCGTGAGGTCGGGCAGCTCGTCGAGATTCGTCTTGGTCTGGAGGGCGACGAAGAGGCCGGCACCACCGGCCAACAGCCCGAGGATCGCCATTGCGAGCAGCGCCGACGGCGCCCCGGTGGCGGCGCGCGCCCCAGCCGGAATGGCCACCGTGCCGGGGCCCGGCGCCGAGCCTGCAGGCGGAACGCACTTCGCACAGATCATCTTTCCGCGCACCGTCGTGACGCGGCTGCTGGCGAGGTCCTCTTGCGGGATGCTCTCGTTGCAAAGATCGCAGAAGTAGATCTTCATCGGCTCACCCTTCTCCATCGCATCTCGATCCAGCCCATCTCAATCGATCAGCTCGACCGCAGCCACCGCCAGCGCCACGATTCCGGCGGCAAACGCCGCGCCGCCGATGCACGTCGGGAGGAAGTCGATCCAACGGGAGCGCACGTCGAGAGCCACGTCGGGCGGGATCGAGTCGACCGGGATCGGGATCGCAAACTGGCCGCAGCGCGGGCAGTAGTGCGGCTCGAACGGGATCAGCTCGCCGCACGCGGCGCACGGCTTGATCCGACCTTCGTCCTCGTCACTCTTCGCACGCGCACCACACTGCGGACAGGGGTCCTGGTCGAAGCGCAGGATCACGCCGCATTCGAGGCACGGGCGGACGCGCTCGTCCTGCAGCGCTGCTCCGCTCGCGGGGGTGCCACAGGCGCCGCAGCGCAGCGCCGAAAATGGCATGAGCGCGCCACAGCGATGGCACGGTCGAATACGTTCCAGCCGGGGCCCGGCCATGGGTGCCTCCAGCTCGCGCGTCCGGCGAGCCGCGGGTTTCAGCCAGTGGCCGGATGATACTCGCGGCGATCAGGCGCGCGTCTTCTGCCAGGCGTCGTACCAGCGCCGCCACTGCTCGATCACGCGCTGGCGGTCGCCCTCGGGGGCATCCGTCGAATAGCCGAAGTTGCGCGAGGTGGTCACCACGAGCTGCTCATTGCAGCGGAAGCGGATGCCGGAGTCGGGATTCTCGAGACCGTCGATCAACCGCGGCAGCACGCTCCAGTCGCCGCGCGCCGCCAGCCCGGTGGCCGCCTCGAAGCGGACCACCGCGTCGGCGTCCGCGAGCCCGTCGTGGAGCACGTCATTGATCTCGGCCATCCGGATCGGATGCGCCGCGTCGACGATCTGCGACAGCACGTAGAGGGCGTTGCTGCGCAGCCGCGGGTTCGAGTCGGACGCCAGCTCGCACAACTGCTCGACGGCGAAGAGGTCGTAGGCAACGAGTCGGTGCAGATTGGAGAGGAGCGCTGGGCCCGAATCGGTCCGCACCGCCGCGATGATCGTCGCGACCTCCTGCTGGACCTGCGCATAGGCCGGATGGGACTCGATCGGGTCGCTCGCGCATCCAACCGCGAGTCCAACCACGCAGGCACGCCATGCACGCATCGCTCGGCTCCATCCAGAAAATCGTTCCGGTTGGAGGATCGACCGGAAGCGAGCGCGACCTTGAGCGCGGCGACTAGGGCCGAAGCGTTCCCGCGAGCAGCGCGCGATCACCGCGGTAGAGGACGCCCACCTGTCCCGGCGTCAACGACTCTCCCGGCGGATCGAGAGCAACCTCGACGAGGTCCGAGGCGATTGCTGCGACGGTTCCGGCCACCGGCGCGTGGTGAGCACGCACTTGCAGCTCGACGCGCGCGCCGACGGCCCATTCGTGCGCTGGAGCGAGTGGGTTCGGCGCGTGCAAGCGGGCATGCAGTTGCGCGAGGTCGGCCCGCCGACCGACGATCACACGGTTGGTGGCGGGCTCCGTCGCGACCACGTAGCGCGGCTCGCCGAACGCGATGCCGAGCCCTCTGCGCTGCCCGACCGTGAAGCCGGCCGTCCCTTCGTGGGTGCCGACGTAGTGGCCGTCGAGATCGCGGATCTCTCCCGGTTGAAAGAGCTCCGGCCGGCGCGCGCGGACGAGGTCGCGATAGTCACCGGTCGGGACGAAGCAGATCTCCTGGCTCTCCGGTTTCGAATGAACCGGCAACCCGGCCCGCCGCGCCCGTTCGCGAACCTCGGACTTCAAGAGCGCACCGATCGGAAAGCAGGAGCGGGCGAGCGCCTCCGGAGCGACCGTCGCGAGCACATACGACTGATCCTTCGCGGGATCGCGGGCGCGCCGCAGCTCGATCGCGTCGCCGCACTCCGCTCCGTTGCTCGGCTCCACGCCGTCGTCCCGACTCACGAGCCGCGCGTAGTGGCCCGTCGCCAGACGCTCGGCCCCCATCCGCTCGGCGAACTCGAGCAGCGCGCCGAACTTGAGATCGCGGTTGCACTGCATGCACGGGTTGGGGGTCTCGCCGCGGGCGTAGGCGGCGACGAAATCGTCGATGATCCGGCCGAACGGGGCGGCGTGGTCGAGCGCGTAGAAGGGGATCCCGAGGTTGGCAGCCACCTCCTCGGCATCGCGGGCGTCGGTGGCACCGCAACAACCATGGCCCTTGCCGCGCGCCCCGGCTTCGACCCCGTTGCGCAGGAAGACGCCGAGCACGTCGTGACCCTGCTCGCGCAGCAGCAGGGCACTCACCGACGAGTCGACTCCGCCTGACATCGCCACCACGACGCGCATCGGTCCCTGCCCCCCTTGCATTCCCTGCGAGCTTGCCGCGACTGCGGCCGACCGCGAGAATACTCCGTCCTTCCATCCCCCCGAGGTTCTGCCGCATGACGCTGATATCGCTGCTGCTCGCGCTCCAAGGAGCGGGTCCCGAGGGTTCGCCGGCACCGGCCTCCGCTCCGCCCGCCGGCACCAAGCCTCAAGGCGCCTTCGGCATGGACATGCTGGTGCCGATCCTCGGCTTCATGGTCGTCTTCTACTTCCTCATGTGGCGGCCGCAGGCCAGGGAGAAGAAGGCCCGCGCCGCGATGCTGCAAGCGATCAAGAAGGGCGATCGGGTCGTGCTCACCTGTGGCTTGGTGGGCGACGTAGCCGCGCTCACGGAGCAGGAGGTCTTCATCCGCTTCGACGACAAGGACCCGCGCCGCATGCGGTTCAAGCGGTTCGCGATCCAAGGTCTCATCCAAGGCGACGACGCGCCGGCGGCCGCCGCCCTGGTGGAGGCGAATGCGAAGTAGTTGCCGTGCGCCGTCACCGGCGCCCCTCGAGCGGCGTCTACGGGGCTTCGCAGTTCATGCGGAGCCTCATCCATGGATCGACGTCAGCTTGGAAGCCGTGCCGAGCAGGCCGTGGCAGCCTGGTTGGTCGAGCGCGGCTTCACGATCTTGCAGGTCAATGCTCGGTTTCAGCGCGGCGAGATCGACCTCATCACGGAACGCGACGGCTGCCTCTGGTTTGTCGAATCGAAGTGCCGGAGCCGCAGCGACGTGGGTCCGCCGCATCGAGCGGTCGATCATCGCAAGCGGCGGGCGCTGTGGGCCGCGGCGCGCGAGTATCTCTATCGATGCGGTCACCGGGGGGACTTCGGATTCCTCGTAGCGTCGGTGATCTTGGAACCGGGTGGCAGCGCGCCGATCATCTCGGTGGCGCGGCTACCGGTTCGACCCTCCTTCTCCTGAACGCCACGCGGCCTGGTCGCGCGCGCCGCGCCTGACGACCACCGTCTAGCACCTTCGAGCACCGATGCCCTTCGCGAGCGGCAACGCCCTCACCACCCGACGCCTCACCTTGATCTTGGGTGAGAGCGTCCTGCTGCTGGTGGTCTGCGGGTTCGTCACCAACTTCCACGAGATCCTGAGCCTCGCTGCCAGCCCGGAACGCCGATCGTTCGCGGCGCTGCCGTGGGATCGGATCCTCCTGCGCGGCGGCGCGCTCACGCTGCTCTGCCAGATCTGCTTCATGCTCCAGGATCTCTACGACTGGCGCGTGACCAGCAACGCGAACCAGACCAGCGTGAAGCTGCTGGAATCGATCTTCTATGCGGGCGTGCTGGTCGGCCTCGCGCACTACGCGATCCACGCCGGCGCGTCGTTCATCCCACAGAACGCCGTGGCTCCGTACATCAGCCGGCCCTGGACCTCGCTCCTGGCGCTGGTCGCCGTGTTGCCGGTCTCGCACTTCTATCGCGTGCTGTTCCACTGGGTGTTCGCGGCGTGGCAGCTCCACGAGCGCGTCCTGCTCGTGGGTGGCGGCAGCATGGCAACGACGCTCGTGCAGGAGATCCAGCGATTGCGCGACCCGGCCTACGAGCTGGTCGGCTTCGTCCACTGCGACCCGGAGCCTCCCAAGGAGATGCCGCTCCCGTGCCTGGGCACCGCCAACGATCTCGAGTCGATCGCCGCGGCGCAGCGGGCCGACCGCGTCGTCGTCGCACTCGATGAGCGGCGCGGCACGCTGCCGGTGATCGAGCTGCTGAACTGCCGCCTCTCCGGGCTGCGCGTCGAGGAGGCCGAGCTGCTCTACGAGCGGCTGACCGGCAAGATCGCGGTGCAGCGCCTGCGGCCGAGCTACCTCGTCTTCTCCGACGGCTTCACGCAGGGGCGGATCACGTTCGCGGTGAAACGCGCCCTCGACATCGCACTCGCGATCCTCGGCCTCGTGCTGGCGGCGCCGATCACGCTGGTGGTGGCGCTCCTCATCAAGCTCGAGTCGCCGGGCCCGATCCTCTACGGCCAGACGCGCGTCGGCAAGGATGGCCGCGTCTTCACGGTCTGGAAGTTCCGCTCGATGCGCAGCGATGCCGAGAAGGGTGGCCCGGTGTGGGCGGCCAAGAACGACAGCCGCGTGACCCGCGTCGGTCGCGTGATGCGCAAGACGCGCGTCGACGAGATCCCGCAGATGTGGAACGTGCTCCGCAACGAGATGTCGTTCGTCGGACCGCGTCCCGAGCGGCCATTCTTCGTCGACGAGCTGCGCAAGAAGATCCCGTACTACATGGAGCGGCTCATCGTGAAGCCGGGGCTGACCGGCTGGGCGCAGATCAACTACCAGTACGGATCG
>CAYRQC010000402.1:0-4723 GCA_964426265.1 uncultured Phycisphaerales bacterium
TCTCGAACGCCTCACCGACATCACGACGGCCTACCGGCTCTTCTTGTCCTCGGCGTAGTCGGCCGTGTCCAGCGGGAGGACTTGTGGGGCAGGGTTAGGAGCCTGGGTGGTATGGCGGCGCTCCGTTTCGCGCTCGCCGACGTGGAGCGCTTCGGTGCTGTCGCGACCCACTCGGCAGCGATCGTTCCGGACGATCCGGCGCAGCTGCCCGAGCAGCACCGCGGGACGGTCGAGCGCTTCGGCTAGCGGCTCGGCTGGAATGCGGTGCTCGGCAATCCGATCGACCCGGAGAAGTACCGCGCGCTCAATCCCATCTCACTGGCGCGCAAGGCGAGTGACCTCAAGGGTCTGCGCATCTACTTCGACGCCGGCACCAACGACCGCTACGGATTCGGGCCGAGCAACCAACAGTTCGACGAGATCCTGAAGGAGCTCGAGATCGCCCACACCTTCCACCTCATCGAGGGAGGCGAGCACTCGTGGGGCGGTGGCACGGTCCAGAAGGCGCTGGTTGATTCGCTGACGTTCGTGCAGGAGGGATTCAAGACCCGTATCGCCTTGCCGCCTCCGTCGCCGGCCGCACCGGCGCCAGCGGCTCCTGCGGTGCCCGCGAGCCCGGAGAAGCCGAAGGACGGCGTGTGAGCCGTAGTACGGATCGGTACTACGGATGGATCAGCCGCCGCAATGCGGGGCGCTTCGTTCAGCGGTTCGATTGCGGTGCGAGCTTCCTGCCGCGTAGAGCGGGATGGTCGGGAGCGATCCGCGTGGCGCGGTAGAAGGCGCCGCTGAACATTCCTCCAGGACCGCCGCCGCCCGGGCCGCCGAATCCTCCGGGTCCACCCAAGCCGCCAGGCCCGCCGCCTCCGCGCGGGCGCCCACCGCCGCCCTCCCCGCTCGCGCTTGCCTCGCGGCCGATCGGGCTGCGGAACTCCCACACGACTTGGCCCTGCGCGTCGACCTCGATGCAGTAGCCCTCGGCCCCCGACGTGATGAGTGTGTCACCGTTTTGCAGTCGCTGCGAGCCCGACACGATCGGCGAGAAGAAGCTCGCCTCGCCACTACCGCCGCCCCAACGCCAGAGCGGCGTGGCCGGCCCGAACGCCACGTGGTCGACGCGCGCGTAGGTGCCGTCACTCAGCAGCGGCAGCTCGAGCTCGACCACATAGGAGGAGCTTCCGCCTCCAATCGCACCGCGACCCGGACCGTTGTCGCCCGCCGCACCACCACTGGGCGCGCCGTCCGGACCGCGACCACCCGGCAAACCACCCGGGCCGGGTGCTCCGGGTGGGCCGAAGCGGCCGCGTCCAAATCCATGGCCACCCCCGCCACCAAATCCACCCTGCACGTTGTTGTTGAAGACGAGCAGGTGGCCCGCGCCGCGCAGTCCTGGCTCGATCCAACGAGCGTCGTGCTGGCCGAAGAGCTGTTGCTGCTCGTGGCCGCCCGTGTGCCAAGTTTGTGGGTTGCCCCAGCGGTAGAGGAGGTCGCCGCCGTGACCGCGGCTGCCGCCGCTGCGGCTTGCCGCCTCGGCGGTCGTGGTGCTGTGGTCGATGATCCACACTTCATGCTGGTTGTGGCTCGAAAGCACCAGCTGATCGAGCACGGCGTTGTAGGCCACCGAGTTCACATGGTTCCAGTCGGCGTCCATGCCGCGACCGAAGCCGCCGCGGCCGCGCCCGGGACGGCCGCCGCCTTCCTCTCGAACCCCACCGCCGGTGCCACCTGCCGCTCCTTCGCCGCTTCCATTTCCATCCGGCGGAGTGCCACCCTCCTCCTGCGGCCCGAGGTAGCCGAGCTTGCGCAGCCGCTCGATCTCTTCCGGTGTCATTCCGGGCGCCGGTGCGTCATTGCGTTGTCGATTGGCGTTGATGTCGAGCCGCTCGGGATGGTCGGCGATGACGCCGAAATTGGGGAGGCTGGCGTCACGATCCTGGATCAGGTGATCCCAGATGTGCCACTCCCAGACGATCTCGCCACCCTCTTTGCCCACCGGCTTCACTTCGAGCAGGCAGTCCGGCCACATCCCGTCGCTCGCCGTCACGGAGTCGCGCCCCTGCTCGACCGCCTCGGCGAGGGTCTTCACCTCCCATGCGATCAGCAAGACGTCGCCGTTCGGCAGCGGCTCGAAGTCGTGGTGTTGTCGCCGCTGGTCATCACAACAGACGAAGCTCCAGACGAGGTTGCCGTCCCAGTCGAACTCCTCGATGCGGCCCCCCTCGCCACCGCCGTGCAGCGGCGAGTCGCCGGGGTCACGCGCCGCGCGCAGCAGATGGCCGTTGGCCTCCAGCTCGACGGTCTGGCCTGGTGGAAACTCGCTCTTCCATTGGTGGACGACCTTGCCATCGAGGTCGATCAGGTAGGTCTCGCCGACGTTGAACGGCGCGAAGAGTGTGTAGCCCGGCTGCGCGCCAGCGAGCCGCTTGGTCACGCCGAGCGCTGGCGTCGCGGGCGCTGGCGCACCCTGCGGAAGCGGGCCCTGCCGACCGCCCGGTGGGGCGCCCCCCTGTCGAGCGGCTTGCGCCGGCTGCGCGGCGGCGAGCAGGCAGAGCGCGGCGAGCGTGGCACGCCACCTGCAGTGAAGTTCGCTCGTCATGACGGAGTTTCCACAGGATGCGGGAGCGAGGTGGTGCAACCCGGTTCGCGCCGAAACGTAGCGGCGTCGCCCGTGGCGTCTACTCTCCGGGAAGGTTCGCGTCACGCAAGGCTTGCCGACTAGTCGCACCGGTCGACGCAACACGGCATGAGCGTACACCGAGTGTGCGTCGCTGACGGTGATCGTGGCTCGCGACTCTGGCCCGCGCTCAGAATCCTGTCGGCCGCCGTCGTGATTCCTCGTCCTACTTGGCGAACGGAGGCTGTCCGGCAGTCGGAGCGGCGCAAACGCGCCCGCCACTGCCGCGCAGGGGTCCTCCGCCACTCACATCCAGAGAGGACTGCCATGTCGAAGAGGCTGCTCACCGTGCTCGTCGCCGCCGCCACCGGTCAGTGGTCGACGCGGCTCCCGGCCCAAGGATGGTCCAGCAACACGCTCAGCACCGCCCCGATCTATCACGGCGGCTTCGAGGTGGTGCACGACGATGGCACCCACGTCGTCGCCTTCTCCGCGCAGGCCCAGCGCTTCACGAGGATCGCGGCCACCGGCGCCGTCATCGTGGGGGTCGGCGACTGGTGCACGCTGGTGCGTGAACACGCCGAAGGATGGCAGTACATCGCCTACAGCGCGCGCACCGATGAGGTGGTCGCGGCGCCGATCCTGGTCGACGAGATCCTGTTCGAGGCGGTCGATGACGACGTCTGCATCTTCATCGGCCGCACCCAGAACACGACGGTCGCCTATGCGTTCAGCGCCCAGACGCGCGCGTGGCAGGGAGCGCCGATCGGGGCGGCCTTCGACTTCTGGCCAGACGATGTCGTGATCTCCCGTTTCGTGATCGGCCTGCGCGACCAGTCGACTTCCACGACCTTCGGCTTTAGCGCCCGCGGCGGACTTGAGCTCGACGAGCGGCTCGCCGAGGCGGTCGGCGCGCGTCCTCACCTCGCTTGGTCGAGCGCGACCCTCACCGTCGGAGCCGGGAGCTCGCTGCTCGGCATCGACGACGACTGGGCGCTCCTGTGCGTCGACGACGAGCTGCTCGGCATCAGCGGCGTCTGCGGCGGGGCGTGGATGGCGACGACCGCGCCCGGAACGGTGGTGCTGAAGCCCGGGACGCCACAGCACGCATTGGTGCACGAGCTCGGCAGCGACCGCTGGCTCGGCTTCTCGCCAATCCACGAGAGCTGGAGCTCGGTCGTGCTGCCGGGCGCCGTCGCATTTCCCGGTGGCGGCTCGATCAGCGTGATCCACGACAACAATCGTCGCTTCGCCTACAACGACCGCTGGAACCATTGGACCGAGGGACCGACGTTCGCGGGCACACTCGAAGGCGTGACCGGCGGCTCGGTGCATGCGAGCTGGCTCGCCGGCGGCATCAACGTCCGGATCTTCAACGAGCGCCGCAACAGCGGCATGTGGGAGGGGCCCTACATGCTGAACGCCGGTTTCACTGCGCAGGCGACTCGTAACTTGATCGTCTTCGTCGAGCCGGTCGGCGCCAACCACCACGTGTCGGCCTACAGCCTGCAGCGCGGCGATCGGCCCGCGGCCCCGCTCGTGATCGGCGCCCTCGCCACTCCGGTCGCCGCCGACGAGAACGTCGCATGGTTCACCACCTCGAGTGGCGAGCTCCACGCCTACGGCTCGCCGAGCGAGATGCACACCTGGTTCGACCATCCGAACGGCTCGGAGATGAACGTCTTCGATTCCGCGATCGGCGCCTTGCCCGACCCCGAGTCCCGTTCGTCATCACCGGTGATCCCAACTCGGTGACGGTCTGGTTCTGGGCTTTCGAGCAATACGACAGCGGCGTCACGATCGGGAAGATCGCCCACCAGCTCTGGCTCGACGGGTCCACCTATGGACTCTTCGTCGGCGGCGTGGACGTGATTTCCGTCTCGGGCGTCCTCCCGCTGTCGGTCTATCCCGGCGAAGAGGATCCGACCTGCATCCAGGTGTTCGTCCAGGCCCTCGTCAATCCACCCGGCAAGGTAACTGAACAGCGCTCGCCGACACTGTGTGTTCACGTCACGCCGGCACGACCGATTCGAGGGCTTTTCTCTGGCTCGGCGTGCAGGCGCTTTGGCGAACGAGGTCAAGGAAGGAGGTCTTCCAGTGATCGAGTGACTC
>CAYRQC010000403.1:0-7779 GCA_964426265.1 uncultured Phycisphaerales bacterium
GTGCTCCATGGCGATGAAGGTCGCGCCGCCGATGACGTTCGCGAGCAGGCAGCAGAGCAGCGCCCGTTTCACGGCTGCGGTGCTGGGACCGGCTCTTGCGCCGGGAGCGCCGGGAGCGCCGGCAGTGGCTCCGTCGCGGCCGGTGTCGGGGCTGGTGTCGGAAGCGCCGGGCTCGCGGGATCAGTGGTGCCGGCACCGCTGACGTTGCCATGGCCGCCACTGGTGGTCGGCGCCGGATCGCCACCACCGCCCTTGGCGTCGCGCGCCGCTTCCGACAGGAACCAGAGGTGATCGGCGCAGCGACCGTTCACCGAGTCCTTGGGCCAGTGGCCATCACCGCCCAGCGTCCCGGCCGCGACGCCGGTCACGATCTCGACCACTTCGTCGATGGTGTCGACCGTGAAGAGGCGGAACTTGCCGGCCGCCACGGCCTCAACGACCCGCTCCTCCAGCATCAGGTCCGGCACGTTGCGGCGCGGGATGACGACCCCCTGGCTGCCGTCGAGCCCGTGCAACGCGCAGACGTCGAAGAAGCCTTCGATCTTCTCGTTCACCGCGCCAACCGGCTGCACGTCACCCTTCTGGTTGATCGAGCCGGTGACCGCGAGCCCCTGCTTCAGCGGCACCCACGAGAGCGCAGAGATCAGCGCCAGCCACTCGGCGACCGCGGCCGAGTCGCCGTCGATCGGCCCGTAGCTCTGCTCGAAGCAGAGGCTCGCCGCCAACGAGAGCGGATAGCTCTGCCCGAACCGCTCGCGCAGCAGCGCGCCGAGGATGAAGACTCCCTTGTCGTGGATGTCGCCGGAAAGCTGCACCTCGCGCTCGATGTTGAGGAGGCCGAGATCGCCGGCCGCGACGGTGGCCGTGATGCGCGCCGGACGGCCGAAGTCGAACTCGCCGGCCGACACGACGGTGAGGGCGTTCACCTGTCCGACGCGCTCGCCGCTGGTGGTGAGCAGCAGCGTGCCGTCGCGGATCTGGTCGAAGAGCTTGCGCTCGTGGAGGTCCTCGCGCTCGCGGGCGGCGGCGTGCGCGAGCCGCAGGTGCGAGCGGTCGAGCGTGCTCGCGCCATCGCGTTGCGCGAAGAGGTTCGCCTCGCGGGCGAGGTCGGCGAGCGGCGCGATGCGCGCGGTCAGCTTGGCGCCATGGCCCGCGCGCCGAACCGCCTCCTCCGCCAGCAGCGCGAGCGCCTCGTTCGTGAACGGGAGCAGCCGCTCCTCGGCGCCGAGCCGCCGCATCAGCGCTGCGAGCCGCGCGAGGTTCTCGGGAGTCCGGTCGACCTCGCTGTCGAACTCGGCGCGCACCTTGAAGATCTCGCGGAACTCCGGGTCGTGCTGTTCGAGCAGGTTCTCGTGCGCGAGCTCCCCGATCAGCACGACCTTCACCTTCAGCGGAATCGCCTCGGGCTTGAGCGCCGCCGACGACTCGGGCGCCGCGATCGCCACGCGCTCCTGCTTCAGCGCGCGCCGCAAGGCCGCCCAGACGCCCTCTTCCGCGATCACATCGGCCGCCTTCATCACCAGGTAGCCGCCGTCGGCCTGCACGAGGGAGCCGGCGCGAATGCCGCGGTGGTCGGCGATCGGCGCTCCGGCGCTGGTCGTACGGACGTCGATCGAGCCGAAGAGGTTGGCGAGTGTCGGATGGCTCTCGACGATGATCGGCGTCTGCTTGCGGGCGGTCTGATCGAGGATGACGTTGATCGCGAGCCGCCGGCGCAGTCGCCGCGCGAACCGCTCGCCGCGCGCATGCGCGAGCTGATCGAGGATCCACTGCTCGACCTGACCGAGGTGGCGGCGCACGCCGTCGAACGGGAACTCGCCGGCGACCTCGTCGAGCTCCGGCTTGAGGGCCGCGCGCGCCTGCTCGCGATCGAACGCGGCGAGCTCGCGGGCGCGGGCACGGGCGGCGCGCCGCAGCTCGATGGTCGTTCGTTCGACCCGCGCCTGCAGCGGTCGTGCCGCCGCCTCCAGCTCTTCCGCTTTCTCGACCGCCATCCGGCCTTGCTCGGCAAACAGGCGCAGCAGCTCGATCGGCAGGATCTCGTCGCCATCGGCCACGCCGAGCGCCGGCCGCGAGAAGCCGTGCTCCTTCACCTCGTAGAGCGCGAGCCCGGCGCGGCGCGCCGCCGCGGTCAGCTCCTCCATCTGGCGGGTGCGCGCCTCGATGAGTGCCGACTCGAGGCGGCGCCGGCGCTTCAGATGTGACTCGTCTTCCGAGAGGGCGTCGAGCCGCGCGATCAGCTCGGTGGCGAGCTGCGCCATCCGGGTCGCGAACGGCCGCATGCGCCCGCCTGGAAGCTCGAGGAGCCGCGGTCGCAGCGGGTCGTCGAAGCCGTGCACGAACGCCTTGTCGGTGACGATCACGCAGCGGTCGGCGAGCCCGTCGAGCTCGCGGCGCACCGACTGGAGGCGGCCGGTGCCCGAGACCCCCGAGACGAAGACGTGGTAGCCAGGCGCGTCGATCTCGAGGCCGAGCCGCAACGCCTCGAGCGCCCGCCGCTGACCGTGGCGATCGAGCTCATCGCCGGCCGCCGCGCCCGTGACGAGCAGTGGATCGCAGCGCCAGCGCAGTTGCTCGACGGGGAGGCCAGGCGGATCGGGCAGGGGCATGGATCTCTTTGCGCGAGAGGGCCGCGGCGGATCGCTCGGCGGCCGGGAGAGGGCGCAGCATGCTAGCTTCTGCCGACTTGCTGCGCGGGCCTCGGAGAGCTCGATGCCGACGTCGATCGCTGCCCGCTACATGTTCGTGTCGGGCACGGCGGCCCTCATCTACGAGGTGCTTTGGGTCCGCGATCTCGCCTACACCTTTGGCGGGTCGGCGGAGGCGCTGTCGGCGGTGGTCGCGGCGTTTCTCGCCGGGCTTGCGCTTGGCGCTTGGCTCGCCGGTCGGCGGGTGGTGGCGCGGCCGGGGCTGCTGAAGCTCTACGCGCGCCTCGAGCTCTGCATTGCGATTGCCGGCCCGCTCGCGCCGTGGGCGGTGGTCGGGCTCGATCGCGTCGTGCTCGATCCGATCTGGCCTTGGCTCCACGCGCACGGGCTCGCGACCGCGGCGCGCTTCGTGGCGACGTTTGGCGTGTTGCTGCCGGCGACCGCATGCATGGGGGCGACGCTGCCGGTGCTCTGCACGGCGTTCGCGACGGCGAAGGAGGCGACGGGGGCGCTGATCGGGCGGCTCTATGGATGGAACACGCTCGGCGGGGTGGCGGGGTCGCTGCTCGCGGGGTTCGTGCTGGTCGAGCATGTGGGGCTGTGGAAGAGCCGATGTGTTGCGGCCGTGTTGAACCTGGCGCTGGCGGGAGCGGCGTGGCGGCGCGGGAAGAGTGGTGATGGCGCGGTGGGGGCGGTGAAGGCAAGCGCGCCAATGAGTGCGCAGACTGCAGGGCGAAGTGCGACCGGGCCCGCCGAGGTGGTGCGTACACCTCTCGCTGTCCCGTTGTGGGCGGCGGCGTTGGTCGTGAGCTCGGCACTTTCGATCGTGCTCGAGTTCTGCTGGACGCGGCTGGTGGCGCTCGGCGTTGGTGGCACGACCTACGCGTTCTCGATCGTGCTCGCGGTCTACCTGCTCGGGCTTGGCGGTGGGGCGCTCGTCTATGCGGGGGCGGCGCGGCGCGCCAGCAATCCGGTGCGTGTGCTGGCTCTCTCTCAGCTCGCGCTCGCAGGGCTGCTGCTGGCGCTGCAGCCGTTCATCGATGATCTGCTGAAGGCGGTCGGAGTGAGCTTGTTTGCGGCGAACAGCGTGGCCGGCGCGTCGCCGCTCGCGGTGCGGGGGGGGCTCGCGCTGTTGCTTTGCAGCGTGGTCGTGCTCTTGCCGGCGACGCTGCTCGGCATCGCCTTTCCGGCACTCTCCGATCTCAGGATTGCGCGGCGCGAGGAGCTTGGGCGCGGGATCGGTGGCGCCTATGTCGTCAGCACGATCGGCGGGGTTGCGGCCTCGGTGGTGACCCACTTCTGGCTGCTGCCGCGTTTCGGGCTCGAGGCGACGACGGCGGTGAGCGGGCTTGCCATCGGGCTGTTGGGCGCGGTGCTGTGGGCGGTGCCGCAGGCTCGGGGTCAGAGTCGAGGTCAGAGTCAGGGTCAGAGTGGAGGTCAGAGTCAGCAGCGTGCTGCATGGGGGCGAGCGGGGCTCGCGGCGCTGATGGTGATCGCAGGATTCGGCCTGGTGCACTGGCAGGGCCGGATCGCGGTCGCGGGGATCGGCCCCCTCGACTGGAGCTGCCGGTGGGATCAGCGTGCGATCTATGGCGGCGTCGGGCTCTACGGCGCGAAGGCGCTCGCGCCCGATCGCCAGCTCCTCGAAGTGCGCGATGGCGCCTCGTGCAGCGTGGCCGTCTTCGCCCAGAAAGAAGAACGCGCCCTGTCGGTGAACGGCAAGGTCGACGCGACGACGCGCGGTGACATGGGGACGCAACTGCTGCTGGCGTGGCTGCCGCAGCTCTTGTGCGCCGAACCGCGCGAGGTCTTCGTCCTCGGCTACGGCGCGGGGGTCACGGCGGCGGCGGCGGCCCAGCTCGGCTCGCGCGTGCGTTGTGCCGAGATCGAGCCGGAGGTGCTGCGCATGTCGCACCACTTCGCCGCCGTGAACCGCAACGCCGAGACGACCGCGGCCATCGAGCTGGTGGCCGACGACGGTCGCTCGCTGTTGCGTCGCGACACGCGCCGCTTCGACGTGATCACCACCGAGCCGAGCAATCCGTGGCTCGCCGGCATGGGCAGTCTTTTCACCGTCGAGTTCTACGAGCTCTGCCGCGAGCGGCTCACCGACGGTGGCGTCCTCTGCCAGTGGGTGCAGCTCTACTGGAGCTCACCCGAGGACTACCAGGCGATCTTCGCGACGCTTGGCAGTGTCTTTCCGCACGTCGCGATCTGGCGCACGACCAGCGGTGACACCCTGATGCTCGGGTCGGGGCGGCCGCTCGTGCTCGAGCGCGAGAAGCTGGCGCGGCATGCCTCCGAGCGCCCGTGGCTGGCGCCGATGCTCGCGGCCTCCGGCACGCAGCCGCGCGGAACGAGCCTGGTCGCGCAGCTCGCGCGGATGCAGCTTCTGTGTGAGGCCGACGCGCGCCGGTTTGCCGACGCCGGGCCGCGCCTCATCTGCGACGACCAGCCTTTCCTCGAGTTCTCCGCGGCGCGCCACATGCAGGCGAACTCGGCGGAGCAGATCCTCGGAGCATTGTGGAGCTGCCGCCGCGAGCCGCTCTACGCGCGCGACGCCACTCTCGCCGCCGTCACGGCCGATGAACGGGCGCCGCTGCTCCGCGACATCGCCGCCGACGCGCTGATGAACGGAGCGGCGCCGCTTGCCGAGCCGTTGCTCGCGGAGGCGGTGCAGCTCGCGCCGGCGCTCGAGCGCCTCGCCTTTTGGTGGTGGCTTTCGGCGCGCAAGCGCGGCGATGCCAACGAAGCGGAGCGGCGGCTCGCCGAGCTGGTGAGCCGCACGCCGCTGTTGCTCTGCCAAGTAGCCGAGGAACACGCACGCTGCAAGGAGTTCGAGCGCGCCAGGGCCCTGCTCGATCAGCTCGAGAAGCGCGTGGGAGCCACCGCCGCCGGCGAGCTCGAACGCGGTCTCGTCTGCGAGCGGATGGGCCAGCGCTCCGACGCGACCACGCACTACGAGCGATCGCTCAAGCTCGACCCGAACCAGCGCGAAGCGCGCGAGGCACTCCGGCGGCTGCGCGAGGCGCGCTGAGGCGGCGTGTCGGTGCTGATCGGGCAATTCGTTCACTGATCCAAGACACTCCCGGAACGCGGGCTATTTCTGGTCTCGGTGATTCGCGATGCCGTCGAGACGCTGGCGAGAACTCCTCGCGCCGCTGCGTCCAGGCGGTGCGACCACACCCGATGACACCACACCTTTGGATGCACCGGCCGAACGGCCCCAGGAGCG
Organism: uncultured Phycisphaerales bacterium; assembly: GCA_964426265.1. Taxonomy (GTDB): domain Bacteria; phylum Planctomycetota; class B15-G4; order B15-G4; family SIAN01; genus SIAN01. Next base: position 5,884 of record CAYRQC010000403.1, read on the forward strand.
ACGCCTCATGATCAAGTCTGGACTGCTCTTCACCCTCGCCACGCTGGCCGCCTCGCCCGCGGCCTTCGCCGGCACACTGAACGTGCCGTCGCAGTACTCGACGATCCAGAAGGCGATCGACGCGGCAGTCAACGGTGACCTCGTGAAGATCGCGAACGGGACCTACAAGGAGAACATCGACCTCAAAGGCAAGGCGATCACGCTCCAGGGCGCGAGCCGCAAGGGAGTGGTGATCGACGGCAGCAAGGGCGGTGCGTGCGTCACCATCAAGAGCGCCGAGACCGCGGCGACGGTGATCAAGACGCTCTCCGTGAAGTTCGGGACGGGCGTGCTGATCGGTACCAAGCGCTTCGGCGGCGGTTTCTACATCGCCGGCGGCGCCGACCCGACCCTCACGGATGTCGCCTGCGGTTACAACAGTGCGACCCAGGGCGCGGGCATGTACATCGAGCTCGGCAGTGACCCGCTGATCGAGGACTCGCTGATCGCGAACAACGTGACCGCGAGCGGGGGCATCGGCGGCGGCATGTACATCGCCGGCAACCCGACGCTCGACGACGACCGCATCGCGGAGAACACTGCGCTCGCCGGCACGGGCGGCGGCGTCTACCTGGTGAACAGCAAGGCGTCGCTTGCCAACAGCGAGATCGACAGCAACCTCGCCAACTACGGTGGCGGTGTCCACGTGAACGGCGGCTCGCCCTCGATCACCACGACGCTCTTCGAGACCAACTCGGTCCTCACCGCGCCGCAGAGTGGCGAAGGCGCCGGGCTGGCGGTCGTCGGCAAGGGGACGCCGTGGGTCTCGGGGAACGAGTTCCGCCAGAACACCGCCCACAGCGGCGCTGGCATCTACGTCTACGACGCGTCGCCCTCGATCGTCGCGAACCTGATCCACGACAACGTCGCGTCGATGAACAAGGGGAGCCTCGGCTACGGCGGCGGCCTCTCGCTCGGCAAGGGCGGCGGGTCGATCGAGCTGAACGAGATCTACTTCAACGACGCCGCACTCGGCGGCGGCATCTCGGCGCGCAGCAGCACGGCGACCGTGGTGATGAGCAACGTCATCGACAACAACGACACCGGCGCCGCGGGGCTCGGTGGTGGCGTCTACTCCAAGGACTCCGATCCGCCGATCCTCGCCAACACGATCGTCTTCAACTACGCGTCGAGCGGCGGCGGTCTCTACGTGACCGGCAACAAGGCACCCAAGGCCGACACGACGATCGTCTTCTTCAACAGTGCCACCACCGGCGCCTCCTACTTCGATGGAACCGGCTTGCTGCTACTCGAGTTCTGTGACGTCGAGGCCGCCGCGATCGGCGGCTCGAGCCTCTCCATCGATCCGCGCTTCGTGAACGCCGCGACGCGCGACTACCGGCTGTCCGTGACCTCGCCCGTGATCGACGCCGGCAACTTCACCTTCAGCAGCAGCGGGAGTGACGTCTACGGTGCCGCGCGCGTGATCGGCGGCCGGATCGACATGGGTGCCGCGGAGCAGTGACCGGTCCGCAGTGAGCCGCATCGCATCGTGCGCGCGGGGTGGTCGCTTTGCGACTACCCCGCGCGTGCGTCAGGCTCGTCGTTGAACAGGTGTTTCAAGTAACGCTCCGGACACTCGAGAAACGTGCGGGTGATCTGGTAGTGAGCCGTCTCCTCGTACTTCACCTCCGCGATCTTCCCGTCATCGAGCCCCAGGAGCGTGGCTCCGGGATAGGCGAGGAGAATCGGCGAGTGGGTCGAGATCAGGAACTGCGCGTGCCGCGGCGTCGCGAGGTCATGGAGGATCCGCAGGAATGCGAGCTGGCGCGCCGGCGAAAGCGCCGCCTCCGGCTCATCGAGGATGTAGAGCCCCTGCTCGAAGCGGTTGGAGAAGAGCGCCAGGAACGACTCGCC
>CAYRQC010000404.1:0-6130 GCA_964426265.1 uncultured Phycisphaerales bacterium
CAGTCGACGGCGCCGTAGGCCAGCGGTGTCTCCGCCACCCGCCGCCGTCGGCGCCCTCGAACCCGTGGACGGCGACGTCCGCGCCGCGGTCGGCCGGGCGCTGGCCGCGTGCAGTTGGACGACGGTGATCCCGCGCGGCGCTCCGGTCGCGCTCAAGGTGAACCTCGGCTGGGACCGCTTCATTCCCGGCTCGATCACCTCGCCCCACTTCGTCGAGTGCCTGATCGCCGAGATCCGCGACCACGTCGGGACGATCTTTGTCGTCGAGGCCGATCAGGTGCTCGAGGATGTCTAGCGCGCCTTCGCTCGCAGTGGCATGGCCGACGTCTGCGCACGCACCGGTGCGCAGTGGGTGAACATGAGCCGCGCGCCCGCGGTGATGGTCGACACACCGGGCAACGTCGTGTTGAAGCGGATCGAGCTGCCGCAGATCCTGCGCGAGGCGGCCCTGATCACCGTCCCCGTGATGAAGACGCACGCCAAGACGCGGATCAGCGGCGCGCTCAAAAACCAGTGGGGGTGCCTCAGCAAGTCGCGCCACTCCTGGCACCTGGTGCTCGATGACGCGCTCGCCGACCTCAACTCGGTGGTGCGGCCGGTGCTGTCGGTGATGGACGGAACGGTGGGGCTCGAGGGCAACGGCCCGAAGTCGGGGCGCGCGCGGATCGCCGATCGGGTGCTCTGCTCGACCGACCCGGTCGCACTCGACACGATCCAGGCGATCTGCATGGGGATCGATCCGCGCGAGGTGGTGCATCTCGCGCGCTGTGCCGAGCGCGGCATCGGGGTCAACGAGCGCGCGCGGATCGCGGTGCGCGGGCTCGTTCCGGAGGAGACGGTGATCCCGTTCGCGGCCGCCCGCCACAACGCGGTCTCGAGCCTCGAGAATCTGCTGCGGCGCTCGGCGCTGAAGAAGCTGGTCTTCGACACGCCGCTGTTCCGGCTCTGCCTGATCGGCGCGAAGCTCTACTACAAGATCTGGACGCGGCTCTGCGCGGAAGAGAGCTGGCGGCTTGTCCTCGCGCATCCGGTCTATGGGCCGCATTGGGCGAAAGCGCGACGATGAGCGAGCCGTCGGTGGTGGTGATCGGCGGCGGGCTCGCGGGGATGGGGGCCGCGTTCGCGCTCGGCAACGCCGGGCTGCGCGATGTGACGATCGTCGAGCGCGGCTCCGAGCTCGGCGGGCTCGCCGGCACCTTCGAGCGCGACGGCCACTTCTATCCGCTCGCCTACCACCACATCCTCCATCGCGATCGCACCCTGCTCTGGTTCCTCGAACGGATCGGCGAGCTCTCGCACGTGCAGTGGCGCCGGATCCGGATGCTCTTTCACGTCGGCGGCGAGCTGCACCAGCTCTCGAGCCTTGGCGGTTTTCTGCGCTACCCGCTCGGCGTCGCCGACAAGCTCCGCTTCATCCGGTTGATGATGCGGACCTTTCGCAAGTCGAGCTGGGACGACTGGCATGACCGCAGCGCGGCGGAGCTGGTTGATCGCTGGGGCGGCCCCGGGGTCCGGCGCGCGCTCTTCGAGCCGTTGACCCGCATCAAGTTCGATCTGCCATGCGACCAGGTGAGCGGCGCCTGGCTCGGTGCGCGCCTCCATCATCGAGAGGGCTCGGCGCCGCTCGGCTACATCGCGGGCGCCAACTGGACGCAGCGATTGACGAACGGGCTCGAGCGGCTGCTCTGCGAGCTCGGCGTGACGATCCGGCTGCGAACCGGAGCGGTCGGGCTTGCGGGAGGCGGCGGACGGATCCGCGACGTCCATCTGGCCGACGGCTCGGCGCTCCATCCCGATCTCGTGGTGAGCACGCTGCCGCCACCGATCTACTGCGCCATGACCCCGGACGACGCGACGCCCGAGCTGCGATCGATTCGCTACACCGCGGTGCTATCGGCGATCTGTGTAGTTCCGCGGCTCGCGGTGGCCGACTTCTACTGGCTGAACCTCACCGGCAGCGAAACCGCCGCGTCGGGGATCTTCCAGCTCAACTCGCTCAATCCGACGATCGGCGGGCCCGGCGAGGCGTGCCTCAACTTCATGAACCACGTCCCGAGCCGCGACCACCCTTCGTTCGCGCGCAGCGACGACGAGATCTGGAGCGGCTACTTCGCCGATTGGCAGCGGCTGTTCGGGACGACCCCGCAGCCGACGTGGCGTCACCTCATCCGCATCCCGACCTACTCGCCGATCTTCACCTGTCGCTATCGCAACCCACCGATCCGCAGTGCGACCTGGCAGAACGTCTGGTTCGCGGGCAACTTCCGGACCTACCCCTCCGTCGCCTCGACCGGCACCGCGCTCCACTCCGGCCTCGAAGCCGCCACCGCGCTGCTTCGCGAACTCGGCCGCAAGAGCGACCTCCTCTCTGCCGTTGCGGGCTTCCGTGCGCATTAGGTGCCTGGCCCAAACCCACCGGGTGATCGGTGCCAGGCACAAATCACCCGCCTGAACGGTGCCAGGCCGGCGCCTGCGTGGTGCCAGGCACCGGTCGTTCAAACGCTCGCTGGTTTCCCCAACAAGGCAGTCGTCCCGGCCCATGCGGCGAGGGTCGCAACGACCCGGGCATCGACCACCCCGAAGAGGAGTGACGTGATCGTCGCGGAATGCCCCCGCAGGGTGATGTCGTCGGGTGAGATCGCGATCAGCAGCGTGGCGATCGTGGCTGGGAGCAGTGGCCAGCGGTGAGCGCCGGCACGCGTGCTATGTCGGTAGAGGACGACGATCGGCAGCAGCAACAGCAGCTGATAGTTGAGCCACGAGTTCGGCATGCAGAGCAGCATCAGGGCGACGAAGGCGGCCCATTCGACGCCATCGGGCGGACGGTTCGGGGCGAGCCGGCGGCGTCGGACGGTGAGCCACGTGGTCACGGCCACGAGAGCGAGCGCCACCCCTTGGCCGCAGCGCTTCGCGGTCGCCGGGTCGAGCGCGGTGTGCGCGATGAAGGCGCGCGCGAGTGAGGCGTTCTCGACGGTGGCCGCCGGTAGCTCGCGCATCAGGTAGGGGAGCACCGTCCCGAAGTAGGCGCGGTTCGGCTCGACTCCGAAGACCACCAGGTTCATCACTTGCAGCAGCACGATCGCCACGACGAAGCCGATCACCGCCCTCCATCGCCGTGCGATCAGGAAGAGCACGATCAGAAACGCCGGATAGACCTTGAGCATCGCGCAGACGCCGATCGCGGCACCTGCCAGGCCGTCGCGGCCGCGCACCGACGCGGCCATCGCGAGCACGAGCAGCAGCAGGATCGGCGTCTCGATCTGCAAGCCGTGCAGCGTCTCGAAGAACGGCCCGCAGGTGAGGAGCGCCACGAGCGCCGCGATGCCGAAAAGCAGCGATCGCTCGCGCCGCTCGCCGGCAATCAAGAGCCACGCTGCGGCGAAGTAGAGCGCGAGCTGCACCCAGTAATGCCACCCCGCCACGACCGCCGCATCGAGCTGCGCGAACGGGAGCAGCAGGAGCGCGTAGAGCGGTGGGTACTTGTAGATCGCCGCTCCCGCCGCGTAGTGCGAGAGATCGTCGAGGTGGTCATAGAGCCGCCCGGTTTCGCGGGCGACCTCGGCTTGGCGAAGGAAGATCGGGAAGTCAGCGAACGGCTGGGCGCCGATTGCGCGGACCGCGTGCACGAAGTGGAGGGCCGCTACGGCCACCAGCAGAGTCGCCGCGATCCACGCGAGTCGCCGCACCCAACGCGACGGACGCCGTGGTGAATCCACGTCGCTCGTCGCCGCGCGGGGGGGCAGGCCCAAGCCCACCGCCTGCCGCGGTGACCGTGCTCATGGATGGGTGCGTGAGGGCGGTGGACTTCCGCCAGGCACCGACGACGGCGACCGCGTCAGCCGCGCCAGGTGCTCCTGCATCTGGTTGCGCGGGTGGAGATCGCCGCGCTGCTGCGCCAGCTCGATGCCCTTGGTCCATGTCTTGAGCGCGCGCGCAAGTTTGCCCGCCTTCTCGTAAGCCTCACCGAGCGGCACGAACACCGCCGTGTAGTCGGGCTTGAGCTTCACCACCTCCTCGAGCATCGCCGCCGCCTCTTCGAAGCGCCCCGCCTCGAGGTAGGCACGCCAGAGCGTGAAGCGCGACAGCACGTCCTGTGGGTTGTGGGCGATCAACTTCTCGAACTGTGCGATCTTCTTCGCGAGCGCGTCGGGGCTCGCGGCGAGTGGTGGCGTGCTGCCACCGAGGGACGCACTCGCGGACGCGGGGCGTCCGGTTTCCGACGGCCCGCGATCGAGGAACGAGACGATCGACGGCGCCTCCGGCTCGGCTGCGGCCGCGGGCGCCGCCTGCTGCAAGGCGTTCGCCGGCGCGCTGCCCTGCGCCAACTCTTGCTTCCAGCCGAGCAGCCGCGCTTTGCCCTGCTCCTCCTCGGCCTTCTCCTTCAACCCCTTCTTCATGAAGAAACGCGAGAGGTTGGTGTGGGCCATGATCTCGTCGGGCTTCAACGCGACGAGCTTCTCGGTGGCCGCGATGGCGTCGTCGGTATGGCCGAGCTTGTCGTGGAGGACGCCGAGCGCCTCCCACGCGTCGGCGAGCGTCGCGTCGGCCGCGACGGCCTGTTCGAGCGACCGCACCGCGCCCTCGTAGTCCTTCGCCCGGTGTTTCTTCAGGCCCTCGCGGTAGAGGTCGAACGCGACGTCACTCACGCTCTCACCGCTCGGTCGGACCAATGTCGCCGTCGAGCCCCTCGTCGCCCGGCGGCGCGTCCCCGATGCCGAGGATCTTCTTGCCGTTCGGAGAGATGAGGTGGGGGCCCCACGGCGGGCTCCAGACGATGTGCACGAGGCACTTCGCGGCGCCCAGAGTCTTCATGACGCGCGACTCGATCGACGCCGGGATCTCGGCCGCTGACGGGCAGCTCGGTGAGGTGAGCGTCATGACGACGTTGACCTCATTGGTATCGATGTCGACGTCGTAGATCAGGCCGAGGTCATGGATGTTGACCGGGATCTCGGGGTCGTAGACCGTCTTCAACACTTCGACAACCTGCTCTTTGGTGATCGGCACAGCGTCTCCCTTGGCCCTTCGCGCGATGGCTCACTCGGACTATCACGGTGACGCGAATGATTGTAGCCCTCGCCGCGAGTGGCATGCTGCCTTCGTGGAACCTCAGGTCACGCAGCCCGACCCCGATCCGTCGGGCCGCTCGTTGACTCACCCGACGAGCCGTCCGCCCACGCGCCTGCTGATCGTCTGTCTCGGAAACCTATGTCGCTCGCCGATGGCCGAGGCGCTGGCGCGCCACCACGCGAAGGTCCTCGGCGCCGCCGATCGGATCGCCGTCGACTCGGCCGGCACTCAGCCCTTCCTGCCGGGGGGCCCGGCCCACCCCGGCACACTGGCGATCCTGCGCGAGCGCGGCATCGACGGCTCGGGGCTCACCGGTCGCGGGGTGGTCGCCGCCGACTTCGATCGCTTTGACCGGATCCTGGCGGTCGACCGCATGGTCCTGCTCCAGCTGCAACGTCTCGCGAAAGGGGCGACGGGAAGCCCGCGTCTGGAGCTGCTGCTTCGCCCCGTCGCCGGCGAGCCGGTCGACGTCCCCGACCCGTTCCTCGACGGCGGTTTCGCGGCGGTCTTCAGGCTGCTCGATCGGGCGTGTCGCGCGCTCGTCGCCGAAGTGGTCGCCGAAGGCGGTCCGGAGCAGGGCGGAGCAGCCCGGATTCCGTGAGCCGCGCGGGCATGCTCAAGTCACGGGAAAGAACTGCCGATCGTCCGAGCAGTTGCAGCCTTCATCGACTTGGTGGTCGCGCACGGAGATCGGCGATGCACACCTTGACCGGGCAGAGCTCGCTGGGAGTCGCGCGCTCGCGGGCGCGCCGTTGGCTGCGGACGTTCCAGCAGCTCGTCCGCGTGCTCGATCGGCTCGAGCAGCAGCCCGATTCATTGCTCGCCGCGGCCTTCGTCTTCCTTGCGCAGCGTGCGCTCGGCCAGTTGGAGGCGACCGAGACGGTGACGCCGCTCGCGCCGCCGGTCCGACCGCTCGACGCCGAGGCGGGCGACCCGAACAGCGACGAGCTGATGGCGGCGGTCGATCTCACCCGCCAGGCGCGCGAGCGCCGCGATCCGCGCGACGATCCGGCGAGCGAAGAGCTGGAGGTGTTGTTGCTGCTCGCCGGTGGGCTGATCG
>CAYRQC010000405.1:0-5343 GCA_964426265.1 uncultured Phycisphaerales bacterium
TTCGCTCCGCCTCGGCTCCGTACGAAGCGAGTGCTTGCACCGTCGCGTCGACGATCGGCGCGCCGGAGAAGGCGTCGACCACACGAACGTCGAGGTGGCGTGGCGCCTGCAGGACGACCGTACGAACCTCGCCGTCATCGCTACCCCGGGTCGCCGGAAGGTCGCCAATCCAGCCGATGTACGCGCAGAAGCTCTCCTTGGAGACGAGGACGGTCGCTTCGTCGAGGTCGGAATCGTCGAGGAGGAGGGAACCGTGCTCGTTCGTGCGTCGCAGATGGGTTCCTCTAGCCAGCTCCTCGATCGTTCGTTCCACGACGATGTCGGCATCGGAGACCGGAGCACGCTGGCGATCGACGACATCGAGTCGGCGGCGTGGCGTCGCAGTCGGCGCGGGTGCATCGACTCGGCGCGACGCTTCCACCGACGCGTGAGGCGATGGGTCGGCGACGCTCGGCGCATCGGAAGCGAGCTGCGGTCGATCCGCTACCGTTGCCGGCCGCGACGCCCGCGCGCGCGACCAGCCTCCGTCCCAGGTCACGACCGCGACGAGTCCGAGCGCCACGACGACGGCCGCCGCCATGAGCTTGAGCTTGGTCGACATCCAGAGGACTCCCGTCAGTGATGCCAGGCTTCCCGCCACGACGGTCGCGCCCGCCGCCTTGGCGAACAGCACGCGTACGACCGCTCGCCGCGTCGGCCGGTCGAGCAGGACCACGAGGCCCATCACGTCGGGTGCGCGCGTGGTCGGACCCGACCTCCGGATCAGCTTCGCGCGCAGCACCTCGAGCCCGCGCTTGAGCCGCGTGCGCACCGTCTCGACCGGCGTCTCCATCCGCCGCGCGATCGCCCCGGGCTTCAAGTCCTCGTAGAAGCGCAGCAGCACCGTCGTCCGATACGGCTCGTCCAGCGCGAGGACGGCGTCCACCACGGCACGCAGCGACGTCGCCTGCGCCACGATCTCGTCGGTCGGCGGGATCGTTTCACTCACGGCCGCGTGCCGCTCACGCTCCTCACGCCGGGTGTCTTCTTGGCTCGAGCGCCAAGCGACATTCCGGGCGATCGTGGCCAGCCACGCCCTGGGATGGCGAACGCGCGTCGGCGGCGTCGCGAGCACGTCGAGCCACGTCTGTTGCACGAGGTCGTCCGCCCGCGCGGCGTCGAGCACCAACGTCCCGGCCAGCCGCCGCAGCCAGGCGGCGTGGCGGAGGAGCATCTCGGGCGCTGGGGTGTCGGTGGGATCGGCCATCGGTGTGCAGACCGAGAGTGGTCCGGACCGGGAAAGCGGTTCAACCACGGGGATGATGCCGAAGCAGCCGCGAGTGCCGGGCCACTGGCGCAGTGCGGGGGCGAGGGGTTGATGTGCTCGGGAGGACGCGACTCGCCGTGCTGCACGAGGGCCGAGTCCGCGGGACTCCGTCGGACGCCGCGGCGTGGAAGCGTTGGCCGACCTGCGCCGTAGACCTCGGAAACGGACCGCCCTTGACGAACTCATTGCGGTCGGATCAGGCCGGGCCGACGGCCGACCTTGGTCGAACCGTTCTTCTGCGCAAGGGTCGACATCGGGGTCGAACGCGAGCGTGTCTTTCTCGGACGATCGTCGCAACCGCGCGCGCAGCTCGAGCGGCTCGATCGGCACGTCGACGAGAACGCGGACCGCGATCGAGCTCAATGCAGCCAGGGCCTGGTCGGTGGCGTCCTCGCTTTCCATGGCAGGCTCGTCACCAGCCTGTGTCGATTCCGGTGGCGTCACCTCGAGTGGCTCGGCCTCGTCCGGATCCGCGTCGGGATCGGCGCGAAGGACGACGTGCTCGATCTCACCCGCATTGGTCGGCCCGGAAAGGGTGACGTCCTGCACGAGCTCGCGGCCATTCGCCCAATCGAGCCAGTCGGGTGCGGATACACCGTCTTCTCGCCGACACTTCGGCACGCTGACGCCGAGCTTCAACTGCTTGCCGATCGCGACGCGCGGCAGCCGGACTCGACTCTCGTCGAGCAGGATGCGGACTTGCCGCGTGTCCCCGGCCCACTCGTGTTGCTGCCGGCGCAGTCCGAACCGATCCGGCGAAGTCGCCGCACGCCGGCAGGACGAGACGGACCGGTTCGAGGCGCGGCGCATCGAGCGAGCGCAGCGCATGGCCGTCGGCGGGAAGCTCGAGCTTCACGATCGCCTGCCGGCCGCACGTGCGATGGACGTGCCGCTCGAGATCGAGCGCGGGAATGGCCACGCGTCCGTCCGCGCCGGTGACTCGCCGCCACGCGCCGATCCCCTCGATCTCGAACGCGCAGCGGCCAAGCGCGAGCGGCACTCCGGCCGTCGGCTTTCCGGCCGCGTCGACCACCTGCACCTCGAGCTCGCGCGGCTCGATCGCAATCACGTGCTCGGAAGAATCATGGAGCTCGAGGGTCGTGCGGCCGAAGTCGCGTCCGCGAAAGGCGAAGACCGCAAGCGCCCAGTCCGCCGGCGGCTCGACGCGCGTCGTGCCGTCGCTCGCCGTGAGGCGCGCCGTCCCGATCCGGCGCAGCACTTCGAAGGAGTCGAGCTCGGACTGGTCGATGTCCGCATAGTTGGCGGCGAAGTCCGACTCGACGACCCGCACGACGAGCGCAGCGCCGACCGTCTTGCCGCTCGCCGCGTCGACGACGCGGATCGGGACGCCGTCGGCGGCGGGTGACTTGATCTCGAGCTGGTGAGCCCGTGCGAGCTCGGTGCCTGACGGCAGCGGAGCGCTCTGCCGAAAAGATCCGGCGAGCGCTGCAACCGCGAACGTCGCGACGAGGAGTCCTGCGATGCGTTGCTCCATCGAAGCGACCTCCTTCACGGCAATCGTTCGGCAACGTCCGCGGGCGGGCCGCCCTACGCTACGCCTTCGTCTCCCGTTGCGGAGAGCTCGCGTAACCACGCAACGCTTCGACACCCAACGGATCCACGCCGGCGAGCCGGCCCGCACTTCAATGCCAACTACGGCTGCCCGGCGTCGATCCGCGCTCTCCTGATCCCGAACGCGATCAGCTTCGCCGGCAGATCGCGCAGGATCGGGATCGTGAGGACGAGGCGGACGAACCACGGCAGCCGGAAAGGCTGGTCCGGATCGAGTGCCGCCTTCACGACGCGCTCCTGCACGAAGCCCTGGAAGCGCTGGATCACCTTGACCGCCAGCTCCCGGCGTTCCTGGACCGTGGCGAGATGGGCACGCGTCACCTGACCGCTTCGCAACGGGACGGCCAGCACGTTCGCCGCCTCGATCGCGTCCTGGATCGCGTAGTTGATCCCGACGCCGCCGACCGGCGACATCACGTGAGCGGCGTCGCCGATGAGCAGCAGCCCCGGCTGGTGCCAGGTCGGAACGCGGCTCGACTCGACGGAGAGCACGACGATCTGCCGCCAGTCCACAAGGGAGCGGGCCTGCTCAGCCACCCAAGGAACCTGGCGCACCAGGTTCGCTCGCAATGCATCGAGGCCGGCCGCCTTCGTCTCCGCGTAGCTCCCTTTGGTCAGGGCGTAGCCGACCTGCCATTCGTCTCCGCGATCGAGCAGGAAGATGAAGAGGCCGCCGACGACGTGGAACGTGATCTCGTCGCGCGGGTCGGCGGGTCGACGCGGCAGCCGGAACCAGAGGACGTCCATCGGCGGCGACGCCTTGATCGGAACGGCGCCGCAAAGGCTCCGGACCTTGGAGAATCGGCCATCGGCGCCGACCGTCAGCGCTGCTCGCACTTCGTGCCACGCGTTGTCGCTGCCGCGGTAGCCGACGCCGCGGGTGACGCCGTCGTCCTGGATGAGCCGTTGCACGTTGGCGCCAAGCTCGAGCCGGAAGCAGGGAAGCTTGCGCGCCTCCGCGGCCAGGAACTCGAGGAAGCGCACCTGAGGCAGGATCATGATGTAGGGGAAGCGCGTCTTCAGCCGGCCGAAGCGCGCGATGGTGGTGACCGTGCCGCTCGAGGTGAACTGCATCGCCTCGAGCTTTCCGTGCGGGAATTGCAGCAGCCGATCAGCGAGGCCAAGCTGGTCGAGTGCTTCGAGCGTCGCGGGGTGGATCGTGTCGCCCCGGAAGTCGCGGTCGAAGTCACGGTGCGATTCGAGCAGCGTGACCGGCACGCCTCGTCGGGCGAGCAGCAGCGCCAGCACCACCCCCGCCGGTCCCCCACCGACGATGCAGCAGGCGGTCTCATGGCGGTCGGCGACGGGTTCGGTGGTCACGAGAGGCGCAGCGTAGCTCGACTGATACCGTGTCGGTCAGTCTCCGAGTACTGCGCAAGCGCGTGACCGATGCACCGAACGAGGTCCGAGGAGCAATCCGCGTCAACTCGTCGACGGACCCGCCGGCGGCTCCCGACGCAACCGTTCCCGGACCGATGCGACGAAGCCCAGGAGGTCGGTCAGCCGGTTGCGAAGGACATCGCGCACGACGCCAAGGTCGACGTCGGCGTAGCCGTGGACGAGGATGTTTCGGAAGCCGGCCATCGACCGCAGCGACGGCACCTGTTCCGGTCGAAGCCACCCGTCCCCGACGAGCGGGTCGAAGAGGCGGCTGTAGGTCGGCGGTTCTCCGAGGTGGCGCTCGGCGACGATGTGCGTCGCACAGTCGAGCGCCGCCTGGATCGCGATCTGGAGGGAATGTTGCACCGCCAGGAGCTCGCGGGTGTCGGTCTCGAGTCGCTCGACCGCGGCGGTGCGAAGCCATGCCACCTGCTGCTCGATGAGCACAAGCCGCCGGAGCACGATGCCGGCATCGGTCATGGCATCGCTCCTCTGCGGAGGCGGCAGGCGTTGCGCAGCGGTTCGAGGTCGTACCACTCGCTGCGGCGCCGGACTTCGAAGCGCAGACGCGCGACCGGGTCGCGGTCGAGGACGAGCACTCCATCGCGGAAAGTCCGCACGATCAGGTCCGGCGGCGCGTGGTCGGCGATCACCACCTGTACGGCACGTCCAAGCTCCTGCTCGAGCCGAGCCTGCAAGTCCATCCCGATCCCGGTGAGCGTCGACTCCGGTGACCGGCCGAGGAAGACTGCCACGTCGACGTCGCTGTCACTTCGAGCGGTGCCTCGCGCAACGCTGCCGAAGATCCAGGCTGCGATGACGCCGAGCGGATCGCTGCCGCAGATGCGGGCGACGCCGGGCGCGACCTCGGCGATGTTGGGAGCTGTCACGGACACCGCGGGAGCGTAGCAAGATCCGTGTGGCTCGAGAGTGCGCCGGGGCGAAGGCGAGGTGAACCGGCGGAGATGACGTCGAGGACCGCACCCAGGACGGCGGCCCTCGTGCCGATGGTGTGCGGGCGTCATCGCGGGATCGTCACGGCTCTTCCCAACCCACCCCCCTTGCGGGATCGTGCCGGCCTGAAT
>CAYRQC010000406.1:0-2994 GCA_964426265.1 uncultured Phycisphaerales bacterium
CAAGCAGTATCCGGCGTCGGTGGCCTACGCCGACTTGATGGGGATGGTCGAGCTCAACTGGCGGTGGGCGGCGCGGCGGCAACTGCTCGACGACTCGGAGGAGACGCGGGCGCTTGGCAAGAAGCTGCTCGGCGAGTCGGAGCGGATCCGCGGGACGGCGGGTCACGCGTTCGAGGAGGTCGCGAAGGATCTTTGGAAGGAGACGTCGGCCGATGACTTCCCGGCGTCGTGGTTCGACTCGAGCTGCGAGGTGATCTCGTTCGAGTTCGGCGCGGTGCCGGATGCCAAGGAGTTCCCGCGCGTCGATCTCGCGACGGCCACGAAGGAGCAGCTCCTCGAGGTGCCGGAGATCGAGAGCGACTCGGCCGACGCGATCCTGCGCTATCGCAAGAAGAACGGCATCCGCGGGCCCGAGGAGCTGCGCTTCATCGACACCATCGCGGCGCGCGACGTCGAGCCGCTGCAGACGCTCTTCACCGCGAGCCGCGCGGCGCCGAGCCCGAAGAAGAAGTGGACCGTGATGGTCTATCTCAACGCGGCGAACAACCTCGAGCCGTTCGGCATCAAGGACATGAACGAGATGGAGTCGGCCGGCTCCACCTCGGAGGTCAACGTGATCGTCGAGTGCGCCCGCTTCCGCGCCCATCCCTCGGTGCGGCCGAACGGCGCCTACCTGTCGAACCCCTTCACGGACAGCGAGCGGCAGTACTACGTCGGCCTCGACAACGTCCCCGGCACGCGCCGTTACTACGTGCTGAAGGACGACGACCCGATGCGCGTCCGCTCGGTGATGCTCGAAAACATCGGCGAGACCGATTGCGGGCGGCCCGAGCCGCTCGCCGAGTTCGGGCGCTTCGCGGTCGAGAACTTCCCGGCCGAGAACTACGCGCTCGTGATCTGGAACCACGGCGCCGGCTGGAGTGGCGTCTCGGCCGACGAGAACACCCATCACACCCTCGAGATGGGGGACGTGCGCGTCGCGATGGAGGGGATCTGTGAGTCGCTGAAGAAGCAGGGCAAGCAGAAGCTCGACGTGCTCGACTTCGATGCCTGCTTGATGGCAACCATCGAGGTGGCGTACGAACTACGCGACACGGTCGATTTCCTGGCGAGCTCGCAGGAGACCGAGCCGGGCGATGGCATGGCGTACGGCGAGTACCTGCGCTGGCTCAACACCTATCCGGAGGCACCCGCGGCGTCGCTCGCGAAGGCGATGGTCGAGACCTACGTGAAGGCGTACGCGCCCGGTGGCGTCCAGGTCGAGGGCGAGCGCTGGTTCGGCAGCGAAACGAAGTCGGCGATCCGGCTGGCGCGGATGGGGGAGATGCGCGACGCGGTCGAGGAGATCGCGAAGCTGCTGTACGGGAAACCGGAGCTGCTGGGGGACGTCGCCGAGCAGATCCTGAAGGAGACGCGCGCGTTCGGGAACCTGGTCGATCTCGAGGATTTCCTGGCGAAGGTGGTGGACCACGAGAAGGGCGACGTGGCGCTGAAGGCCGCGGCCGAGCGCGTCACCGACCTCATCGGCTACCCCGACGATGGCAAGGATCGGCTCGTCAACGAGGTGGTGATCAAGCGCCGCACGGCCGGCAACGTGATCTGGGGCTTCAACGGCTGGGCCTCGCCGCCGCGCAACCTGGCGCCATTCGTCGCCAACTCGCGCTTCGCCAAGACGCCGCTGGTGGGACCCGACGAGCGCGGGGACTTCGTCGTGAAGATCACCTTCCCGCCGATGCTGAAGAACAACAAGAGCGGCAAGCTCGAGTTCGTGAGCGAGATCAACTACCAGTTCGAGGGCGACGGCGAGAAGCGCACGATCAAGGAGTTCGCGAACTCCTGCTTCACCGCCGACTTCGCGTCGGGCTCGGCGATCCTGGCCGAGGGCCACAACATCGGCAACAACCGCAGTCACGGCCTCTCGATCTACTTCCCGACCTATCTCGGCTTCGACCAGGACTACTCGCGACTGCAGTTCGCGCAGGGCTCGAAATGGGCGGAATTGGTCGAGAAGTTCCCGATCAAGAAGCTGGAGCCGGCGAAGGCGGTCGCGCTGCTCGGTTTGAACCATGTGACGAAGGAGGCGCGCGAGGAGCTCGGCAAGTCCGTCGTCTTCGAGGATCTAGAGCGGCGCGCGCGGAAGCTCGACTTCGGCGCGGCGTACGGCGCGGACCTGAAGGAGCTCGGGCACGAGTTCGACGCGATCCGCGATCCCAAGCCGTACGGCCTCGACTGGACCGCGATGCTCACCCATTTCGAGAAGAGTGTGGTGATCCTCGACAACCACGTCGGTGGTGAGGTCGGCGGCGGCGGGATGTCGATGGATGACGTCTACGCGATGGTGGCGCAGTTCATGCCGGGATCGGAGGGCGGCAGCCGGCGGGTGAAGCTGCCGCGCACGGTCGGCCCCGAAGGACGCGATCTCATGCGCCACTTGCAGGCAGGGGGGCGGGTGCTGCTCGGGGCGCCGCACGTCGGCGAGGCGGTGTGGGACACGCCGCTCTATCGCGAGACACTGGGACTCCGCTACGTGCGGCCGTGGGACCGTGGATTCGAGTTCCAGGTGGTCGGCAGTACGCAGATCGCGGCCGACAAGAAGCTCTCGCTCGAGCTGGCGACCAAGCGCGACAAGATCACGGTGATCGCGCAAGTTGAAGGCGCGAGCGGCGTCGAGCCGTTCGTGCAGTTGCCCGATGGGCAGTGGCTCGGGGCAAAGGTGGCGCGGCGCGATCCGCAGAGTGGCAAGGAAGTGCGCGCGGTGGTGCTCGGTTTCTATCTGGCGGACGTGAAGGGCGCGGAAGATCGCCGCGCGCTGCTCGCCGAGGCGTTGCGATTCCTCGAGGCGCCGGGGCAGGACAGCAACATCAGCGCGGCGGCGGCGGTGGCGCCCGCGGTGGTGCCGACAGCGTCGCCCGCTGGTGCACCGGCGAATGGTGGCTCCTGATCGAACGGGAGTTCACTGCTTCACACCGGCTTCACCGTCGCGTCGCGCGGCGT
>CAYRQC010000407.1:0-5535 GCA_964426265.1 uncultured Phycisphaerales bacterium
CGCGGCGGAGTCATTCGCGGCCGCGAGCGCTCCCACCAGCGTGGCGAGCAGCAGGTCGCCGTCATCGACCGGTTTGACCGGTGCGCGGGCGTTGTGCTCGTACTGCCGATGGACGACCTCGAGCTGCTTGCGGTGCGGCACCGCGAGGTGATCGATCTGGAGGAGCGCGATCATCGCCGAGCTCGCGATCCGGACGTCGGCGTGATCAATGAGTTGCAGCAGGCGCGCGATTGCACCACGCGCGCGCGGCCCGAAACGGGCGAGACCACACAGCAACGAGTCGAGTACGTCGAGGTCCGTCTCGTGCTCGATCGCGCGCGTCCATGCCGGGAGCGCGGCGCGCGCGTGCAGCCCGAGTCTCCGGAATGCGGCGACGGCACAGCGCCGTACCTCCGGCGATGCATGGCGGAGCAGGTGGTCGGCGCGGTCGATCAGCGAGTCGGCCGCGTACGGGGTCGCGCTCAACGCGAGCGCGGTGAGCGCGACCGTCGTCGGATCGCGGTGCTCGAGGGCGATCATCAGCGGCAGCTCGAGATCGGGGAGCTCGGGCAGGCGGTGGCCGAGCGCGGTCGCCGCGAACTGGTGGACGATCACGGCGGACGGGTCGAAGCTCGAGAGCGCCGCGATGAGGTCGGACTCATCCGTTGCGCCGAACCACGCCAGGCTCCAGTGGAGCCAGCGCTCGAAGTGCGGCGGGTCGAGCTGGGTGAATGGACGGGTGGCGACCGCGTCGTATCGGTAGTCCGGTGACGAGAACGGCCGCGTGGAGGGGCGCGGTGGGTCGCCGGTTTTCCAGTCCCGCGGGTCCTCCGGTGGCACGAGCGATCCGTCCTCCTCGGTGAATGGTGCATCGTCTTCGGGCTGGTAACCCACGATGTCGGAAGCGCCGGCGATCATGAGGACGCTCTCCCATGGTGGCGTCTCCGATTCGGCCCAGTGCTCGCGACGGAGCCCGACCGCGCGCGCGAGCCCCTCCGCCGACTTCGGAGTGCGGCTGCACTCTTCCTCGATCTCCTTCTCCCCACGCTTCGTCGCGGGGGCGCAGATCTCGGCACGGTTGGCGTCGGGAAGCAGCTCGCGGACCAGTCGATCAGCGGCCTCTGCGACCTCCGGATCGGGGTCGGACAGTGCCCAACGCAGCGATCGCCGGGCGCGTCGATCATCCTTCGCGAGGCGGACGAGTCCGACCGTGGCGAAGCGCCGCAGCGTCGCGTCCTTGCTGTGGAATGCCGCCGCCAGGTAGCGAGCCGCGCCCGGCTCGAATCGCGCTCGTCGCCAAAGCGCCTCGAGCATCTTCAGAAGTTGGTGATCCACGGACATCTCCGCCGATCCAGATCGAGATGGGTTGCAGGGGTCGCGCTGCCTCCAATCCCGCCGGCGGCGAGGATTCACACATTTGCGGCGAGAAGTTGGACGCGTCGGCACGGCCGGCTGCTCCCAAGCCGGCCGCAGCTCTTGGCGCAACTCTTGACGCGACTGTCACCACGCGGATCGGCGTACGTCTTCTCCGCTGTGACGACCGAAAACCCCCACGACCACTTGGTGCGAGCGATCTTCGGACAGTCCGATCGTGCGGCGGCGCTGCCGCGCGCGGTGCTGCCGGCAGCGCTGCTCGAGCGGCTCGATCTTGCGACTCTGACGTCGGTGACAGCCACGTTCATCGATGCGCGGCTCCGTGATCGCGCGGGCGATCTGCTCTTCACCGTTCGTGCGCGCACGGATGGAGAGGGGCTCGCCTACCTGCTGCTGGAGCACCAGAGCAGCTTCGACCCGTCGCTGCCGTTCCGGCTGCTCGAATACCAAGTCCAGATCTGGGAGCACTGGCGGAGAGAGCATCCGAAGGCCAGGCGATTCCCGAGGATCGTTCCGGTGGTGCTATCTTGCGGTGGTCAGCGAGCGAGTGGGCCGCGCCTTCCTCCTGGAAGCGCTGCTACCGAGTCTTGACGATGACGATGCACGGGAGACGACCATGACGCTGGCAGAGGAGCTGAGGGCGGAGGGACGCGAGCAAGGGCTCGAGCAGGGGCTCACGCAGGGTTGTTTGCAGGAGCGGCGTGAGATCCTTCTTCGCCAACTCCGACGGCGATTCGGCGAGCTGCCGCCGTCGGTGATCGAGCGGATCCATGCCGCCACCGCAGAGCGGCTCATCGCATGGGTAGACGGCATCTTCGACGCCCGGTCATTGGACGACGCCATCGCCGATTGACGCACTGGTCTCGTTCGCCGGATGCACACCTTTGCCTGCTCGCTACACCACGTGCGAGCCCTCGCTGTTCAATCCCCGAGCCTGCCGTAGGCGCCGAACAACAGCGTCGCTGCCACCTCGACCTCGCCCATGTCGAAGGGCTTCGGCGGGCCTGGCGGTGGTGGCGGAAGAGAGATCGTTCCGCTCTTGCTGTAATGGCCGTTCATCGAGCCGCCGAGCTGGGACGGCAGACCGCTCCGCCACAACAGGAGCTGACCCGCCTCCGGTGAGCCCTGGACGTCGGCGCTGCGCTGCAGCAACCACAGGTCGGTGATGCCGTCGCCGTCGAGATCCCGCGGCGATCGCATCTCGCCGAAGACTCCAGCGCCGTTGTCGGCGACCGACGACTGGAGCACGATCGGGGTGCCGGTCGCCAGTGGCCCGCCCTCGAAGACGAAGAGCGCGCCGGTGTCGTCGAAGCCAGCGCCATGATCGCGGTCGTACCGCGGCGCGTGCGCCACCAGTTCGCACTTGAGATCGCCATCGACGTCGACGAGGACGAAGCCCTCCCCGTGCAGCCCGAGGTGGTCGAATCCGGAGGTCGAATCCGAGTCGCAAGAGGCGAGAGGGAGGGGAGTACCAGTCATGCGCGCCCCGCCGGCGAAGACTAGTACGCTCGCGTCGCTGATCCCGCTCGGGGCGATCGGCACGATGACATCGTCGATCGCGGCGCCATCGAAGTCGCCACACTGGATCGCGAAACCATAGTCGTAGTGGAGGCCGAGAAAGACGTTCGAGTAGGTCTGGGTCGGGCGCAGCTCCGCGATCGGAGCGACGATGGCTCCACCCGTCAGTGCAGCGCCGCCCGCCCACACCCAGACCGCCCCGACGTCCGTCTTCGTGCCGCGGTCGGCGTAGGGAGCTGCAGCGACCACATCGCGGATCGAATCGCCGGTGACGTCGGCGATGACGACCGCGCAGACCGGGTCGAGCAAGTGCGTCGCGTCACCGAGATAGTCCTTCGCCAGCGCGCCCGGGACTTGCAGCTCGGCGCTGGGCAGGACCGTGCCGCTGAAACCGCTGCCGCCGGCGAAGACCGTGATGGCGCCGCTGTCGACGGCCGCGCCGTCGGCGCGGCTCGAGGTGACGACGATGTCCTCGGCGCCGTCGCCGGTCACGTCGACGATCTGGATGTCGGCGGCGGCGCCGCCGAACGCGTCGTGCGCCGCCGGCGTGGCGCGGCGCAGCATGGCCGACTCGAAGACGAGCCCGGTGAGACGGCTGCCACCGCGCCACCAATAGAGCGAGCCGGCGTCCTTCGCAGTGCCGATGTCGGTCGCGCTGGCGCCAAGGAGCAAGTCGAGCGTCCCGTCGTGGTCGAAGTCGTGGAAGTAGGCCCGCTGACCGATGTAGTCATTGGGTTGCGCCGCCGCCGCGCGCAGGCGTGCCGTCGCGTCGAGCGTACCGGCGAGCGCGGCGCCACCATGCCACAAGAACATGCTCCCCGACGAGCCGACGTTGGTGCCGGGCAGCAGGATGTCCTGCACGCCGTCTCCGGTGAGATCGACGATGAAGGGGCCCGCGCTTCCGCTTCCGACGAGGTCGCCGCCCTTGGCCGCGGCCGCGTCGAGCGTCGCGAGCGGCGCTGGCGTGCCGGTCAACGCCGCACCGCCGCTCCAGACGAAGGTCATGCCGACGTTGGTGGTGGCGCCGCGATCGGCGTTCGCCGCCACCGCGACGATCTCGGCAACCCCATCGCCCGTCACATCGGCGATCACGACGCCTTGGTTGAGCGAACTACGCGGATCACCGAGCTGGTCGCCGGCGATCGCCCCCGGAATGCGCAGCTTCGCGACCGGAGCCGGGGTCCCGGAAAGCGCCGGCCCTCCGGCGAAGACGCAGATCTCGCCGACGTTGGCGACGCCGCCGATCGATGCGATCGAGGCGACCGCGACGATGTCGAGGATGCCGTCCATGGTCACGTCGGCGAGCAGGAGGTCCTGGGCACCGCCGGTGAAGCCGACGGTCGGATCGCTGCCGCAGAGCACCGCCGTGGGCTGGATCGAGGTGGCTCGCGGATCGGGCGCGCTCCAGACCATGGCGCAGCGTTCGTCGCTGGTGATCACGTCGGGGGCGCCATCGCCGGTCACGTCGGCGATCCACAGGTTGCCGCCATCGGCGCGACCGAGCCGGCGGTTCGCGATCGAGGTCGCCCCCAGCAGCAGCGCCGGTGAAGGACCCAATCCGTAGATGCCGAAACGATCGAACAGCGCCAGGGCTCCCGCGTCGCTCTTGCCGCCGATGTCCGCTCATGAGGCGGAGGCGACCAGGTCCTCCGCGGGATCGCCGCCGAAATCGTGGGTCAGCACGCGTTGCGTCTTGTTGGCGCTGAGCACGAGGAGCGGGTGCTTCTCGATGACGATGCGATCGGGCTGGAAGTCGTCCCAAGCGCGCACGGTCAGGTCGTGGAATCCGCCGCCGACCTCTGCGAGGTACCAGAGGAGCTCGCGAGGCGCGCCCGACGGCTCGTCGACGATCGGCCGGAAGCCGTGCCACGTCGGCGTCGCCGAGAGATTGGCCGAGACGAGGTCGCCGTCGGGATCGGTCACGGTCAGCCGGATCCGCACGATCTGGCCATCCTCGTAGAACCAGCCGGGATTCGGCGGCAGCTCGATCGTGATGACCGGCGGCGAGTTGGCCGCGACCGACGCCGTCGTGTGCAATGATCCAACCACCACGCATGCAACCGCCACACCGAGGTTCGCGATGGACATCGCCGCTGCTCCTTCGGGGTGCGACGCGGTCAAGTCATAGCTACGGAAGTTTGGATCGGCGAGACGAGGGTGCCCGAGCTGGCCTTGACGCGCCACGATCGAGAGCCTTGGATCGTGGTGATCGAACTCGAGCCTCGGTTGCGGCGGCTGGTGGTGATCACGGCGTTCGTGCAGGAGTGCCGAGAACGGGTGGAGTCAGCGGTCGTCGTTCCTCATTCACCCGAATTGAGCGCGCTCATCCCCTCGCCCAGAAACCGCAGATAGCGCGTGTCCCAGTCCTGGGAGTTGATGAGCTTGAAGAGCTCGTCGACCGCGAGCTGCGATACGACCTTGCCCTCGGGAGTCAGGACGAGCGAGTCGACGGGATAGGTGTAGGCGGCCTTCGCTGCGCGGGCGATGACGCGCGCTTCCTCGGTCTGGAAGGCGGTGTTGATCGTCTCGAGCTGCGGGATCACGACCCAGGCGTTCACGAAATTGTTGTTGAGCTGCTCGATCACTTTGCGATTGGAGAGCGGACCCGCTCTCAGCGCCTTGCCTGAGCCTCAGCATGACTCGTCGTCGAGCGTTCCGAAGAGG
>CAYRQC010000408.1:0-2530 GCA_964426265.1 uncultured Phycisphaerales bacterium
TTCCGCCACCGCCCGCACCGGCGCCACCGGGTGCACCGCCGCCGGCGCCGCCACCTGCGGCTCCACCCGCGCCTCCCGCCCCGCCACCACCGCGTCCGCCGCGACCGCCAAACCCACCGGCGCCGTCATCGGTCGCCTCGAACGTGTAGCTCTTCACGTTCCCAAGCTTGACGAGCCGCTCCTTGAGCTGCGACGACGCGTCGCTCTTTGCGGCCGCCGGCGGCGGCGTGAGCTTTGTTCCATCCTGCACGCTGCAGACGAGCAGCGCCGTGATGCACCAGTGCGCGAGCATGCTTCTGACTCCTCCTTGAATCGGCATCCGTGATTGAGGTGTGATCCAAGCGCGACCGAACCGCGATCGAACCGTGATCCACCCTGATCGAACGACAACGAGCTGCTCGTACGGAAGCCGACGACGCCCGTTGGTCGCACGGCGCATGACGCCGGGCGCGAACGAGTCGTCTTACGAGTTGGACGGCGGCAAACGGCTCGACGGCGCTGTCATTCTTGCGACATTTTTTGCGGCGTGCGCGCCGCGCGCCGCTGGGGCGCAACCAACCGCCATTGACCGCCCTTCCGATGCGGGCGATTCTTCACCACTCATGCGGCTGCTCATCATCGAGGACTCCGATTCACTACGCGAGGCGCTGAAGGGCGGCCTCGAGGGACTCGGTTACGTCGTCGACACCGCAGCGGACGGGACGACCGGCCTCGAGCTGGCGCTCGCGGGAGGTCACGACCTCGCGATCGTCGACGTGATGTTGCCCGGCCTCAGCGGGTTCGACCTGGTGAAGCAGCTGCGCGCCGACCATCACGATGTGCCGGTGCTGATGTTGACCGCGCGCGACACGGTCGCCGATCGCGTCCGCGGGCTCGACCTCGGTGCCGACGACTATCTCGTCAAACCGTTCGCGGTCGAGGAGCTGCTCGCGCGCGTCCGCTCGCTGGTGCGTCGCGGCAAGAGCGCGGCCGCGCCGACCATCCAGATCGAGGACGTCGCGATCGACACCGTGGGCCACGTCGTGCTGCGCGGAGGCCGGCCGATCGACCTGTCGCCGCGCGAGTACGCGCTGCTCGAGTACCTCGCGCTACGCGCCGGTAGCGTCGTCACTCGCGAGGAGCTCGAGCGCCACCTCTTCGACACGCAGCCCACCGACGGCAGCAACGCCGTCGACGTGCTGGTCGGGCGGCTGCGTCGCAAGCTCGCGCCGCGCGGCACCCCCGAGCTGATCTACACGCGACGCGGTCACGGCTACCTGATGGCGGCGAGCCAATGAGATCGATCCGGACCCGCATCACGCTGGCGGTCGTCGGTTGCACGACGATCACCGTGGCGATCGCGGCGCTCGTGGTGGCCGTCGCGGCGCGCGCCTGGCTCCTGCAGGGGCTCGACGAGCGACTGCGCTCGCGCACGCGCTGGGTGACGAACGTGGCGCGCTTTCTCCCACCCGCCGACGGAGCGCGAACGGATGGCCGCGAGGGCGGAGAGACGCGCGAGGGGCATGACGGGCGCGACTCGCGAGAGTCCCGCGACTCCCGCGAAGGGCATGAGACCAGCGGATCGCGCGACACACGCGGTTTCGATCCGCGCGCCTTCGACCCGCGCACGTTCGGGGCGATGTACCAACAGCGATCGGACGGCATGCCGCCGCCGACGGCCTACTGGACGCTGGTGGTCGACGCCGCGGACGGCACCGAGATCTCACGCTTTGGCGATCTGCCCGAGGGCGTGTCGCTCGCGCAGTTCGGCGCGCTGCCCGGCGAACCAGTGCGCAGCGTCGCGTTGTCGGCCGATCGCACGATCCGGATGCTCGCGATCGACTCCCACTGGTTCACGGCGTCGTGGCCGCGACCGCGCGAGTTGCCGGCGAGTACCCCCTCGAACCCGACTGCTCCGACTACCACTCCGACGACACCCCCGACCTCGCTGCCGAACGAGCCGTGGCGCGACGAATCGCATCCGGCGATCTCCTATCTCGCGATCGACGCCACCGACACGCTCGCCTACACGAAGCGGCTGTGGTGGTTGCTCGCGGGGTTGTGGGCCGCCGGGACGGTGATCGCGTGGGCCGCCTCGTGGGCGATCACGCGCGCGGTGCTGCGCCCGGTCGCCACGGTTTCGGAGACGATCGAGTCGCTCTCGCCGACGAGTCTCTCCTCGCGAGTGCCGATGGACAGCGTGCCCGCCGAGCTCTCCGTCGTCGTCGCGCGGCTCAACGCGCTGCTCGCCCGCGTCGAGGCCGCCTTCGAGCGCGAACGCGCCACCATCGCCAACATGGCGCACGAGCTGCGGACGCCGCTGTCAGCATTGCGCACCCAGCTCGAGTTCGCGCAGTTCCGCACCGACACTCGCCCGCACGACAAGAAGACCATCGAATCGAGCCTCGCCCTGGCGATCCGGATGCAATCGCTGGTGAGCGGCCTGTTGACGTTGACGCGTATCGAGGCGGGTCAGGAAGTGCTGGTGCGCACCGAGGTCGACGTCGCCCGCATCGTGCGCGACGCCTGGAGCACCGTCGAGGCGCGCGCC
>CAYRQC010000409.1:0-11751 GCA_964426265.1 uncultured Phycisphaerales bacterium
GATCGACGGCGTGCAGCACGCCGAACGCGGCATGCGTGACGAGGTTCTCCTCCGGGTCCAACCTCACGCCGCCCGCCATGCCACCACCAGTCACCATCAGATGGACGTGCAGGTCGAAGAGGCCGGGCAGCAGAGTGAGCCCCTGCGCCTCGAAGAGACGCGCGCCCGCCGGAACCGGTGCATCGAGCGGGTGCTCGCCAACGATGCGTTCGCCGGCGATCCAGAGCTGGCCGAGGTCGTGCGCCTGCGCCCGCTCGGAGTCGAAGAGGCGGCCGCCGCGAATCACCAGCGAGATCGGCGGCGGTTGCTGATCCGCGATTGACGCGGCGTGGACCGGCTCGGCCGCGAGCAGATCGATCGACAGCGGGAATACGTACGCGAGCGCAAACGCGAACCAGGGCGCAAACGAGGGCTGGCTCATGCGTCGCGCTCGTACGCCACCCGCAACCAGCGCTCGATCTCGCCATCGAGATCGGCCGCCGAGATGATCGGGATGCGGTGACTGATCCGGTCCTTCTTCTCGAACCCACCGGTGGTGAGCAAGCGGCCGGGCTTCCGGATCGCGGCCGGATCGCCAAGCGCGAAGCCGAGGTCGAGGCGCGTCTTGGTGGTCGGCTTGAGCTGCGCGAAGACGTGGTTGCGGTAGAGCGGGACGATCGTCGCGCACGGGCTCGCCTTCACATCCGGCCCGAGTGCGAGACCGAGCTCGAGCAGCCGCCCGTAGAGCGGCAACAACAGCTCCTTGCCGACGAACATCGCGGCGACCAGCGAATCGGGGTCATAGGCCGAGGCACCCGTCGGCCCACTGCACTCGGCCGTCACCCACTTCGCGTAGTCGGTGCCAAGCGCATGGCGCTCCTTCAGCCATGCGACCCGCTCGCGATCCGTGGCCGGCCCATGTTTTTTCGTGAGTGCCACCCACTGCTCGAGCGACTTGGCGGTCCGCTCTTCGAGGTTCTTGCGGTAAGCCACCTCGCGCGCGAAGCCGGGGTGCATGCTGTAGGACGACCTTGCCGTAGCCGCCTTTGTTGCCGTCTTCGTCGTCTTCGCTGTCGCCGTCCCGGTCGTCGTGTCCCTCTTCGTCATGGCAGGATCTCACCTCAGATTTTCAATTCGTAGGCTTCCACCCGCCCGTCTTCATCGCGTCGAGCTTCGCCAATACCTTGCCGCGCTCGGCGTGGGTCAGCAACAGCAGCAGGTCGCCCTCCCGCGCCCACGCAAACGCCTGCTCGACCGCCGCAAGCTCCGACGGTGCGTGGGTGACCTGCTCGGCGCCCATCCCGTTCACGAGCAGCTCCCGCTCGAGCATCGCCGGGATCACTCCGGGCTCGCGACCGCGCAGGTACTTCGTCATCTCCTTGATCACCACCGCATCGGGACTGAAGCGCGCCGTCATGCGCGCGAGGCCGAGGATCGCGGCGTCATCGCGGTCGCCCGCCTGCCCGATGATCACGAGCCGCCGCTTCGCCGGCAGCGCCTGCGCCAGCTCCATCACCGCGCGGATGCCATCGGGGTTGTGGGCGAAATCGACGATCGCGCGCACGCCGCCGAGCTCGATGACGTTGCCGCGCCCCGGATTCACGTCGGCGCCACCGCTGAAGGTGCAGAGCCCGGCCGCGATCGCTGCGACCGGCAGATCGAGCCGCGACGCGACCAGCACGGCCGTCAACGCGTTGCTGAGGTTGTGGCGCGCCGCGCCGCCGAGCGCGATCGGCACCGCCTCGACACGCGCGATCGACTCCCGCCGGCCGTCGCGCCAGAGGACGATCTCCCCGGCCTCGACGACCGCGAAGTCACCACCGCGCGCACGCCCGCTCACGAGCGGGTGATCGCCATCGCGCGCGAACCACGCAAGCGGTTGCGGTAGCGACCGCCCCGCCTCCGCGAGCAGCGGATCTTCGGCATTCAACACCAGCCGACCGCGCGCCTGCACCGCGCGGCGGATCACCAGCTTCGCCGCCAACAGATCGGCGAGCGAGCTCACGCCCCACTCGCCGATGTGGTCTTCGGTGACGTTGGTGATCGCCGCGGCATTCACGTCGCGCAACACCAGCCCGCGCCGCATCATTCCGCCGCGCGCCGTCTCGAGGAGCGCAATGTCGACGCGGCGATCGCGCAGGACGAGCCGCGCGCCTGCCGGCCCTGCGTAGTCGCCGCTGTCGAGCGTCGTGTCGCCGACCTTCACCCAATCGGTGCTCGACACGCCGGGGACGAGCCCGGCCGCCGTCACCATCGCCGCGAGCAGCCGGACGGTAGTCGTCTTGCCGTTGGTTCCGGTGACCATCGCGACCGGCACGCCGAATACACAGGGCCAGTCGATCGCGTCGGGTGCCGGCAGCTCCTTCGCGTCGAACGTGAGCGAGCCGCGGCCGATCCCGATTGAGACCGTCTCGTCATCGGGCACGAACGGGACGCGATGCCTTTCACAGGCGTCGCGCAGCGCGATCAGCTTGGGCTGGCGCTCGCTCGCGATCTTCGCGCGGAGCAGCACGACGGTCGCGGCGACGTCGGGTGGCGAGCCACTATTGGTGGCGCCACCCTGCGCACTGCGGGCCATCTCGCTCGCCGTGACGGTCGCCAGCTCGCTCGACGCAGCCGTGAAGTCGCCGCCTCCGCCCACCTCCGCGCGCGCCAACGCGAACGCCGCCTCGTTCACCTCGGTGGCCGCGTAGAGCGCGTCGAGCGGCGCCGTGATGACGAGGTTCGCGCCGCCTGGAAACTCGCGCAGCGCGATCTCCTCCCGCTGCCAGCCGACAGCGTCGAGCAGGTGACGCACGTGCTCGCGCCAACGAGCCGCGACCGCGATCACCTGCTCCGGTGGTCCGGCGACGTCGAGGATCGCACCCGGTCGGTCAACCCAGAGATTGGGGCCCGGGACCCGTCGCGAATCGACCTGTGTCAGCGTGGGCGAGCGATAGGTGGGCGTCGTCACGCCGTCGGCTCTCTTCGCATCAACCGCCTTCGCATCAGTATCCCTTGCATCAGTCGTCGCTCTCCTCGCGCGCGAGGCGGACGCCGCGCTCGTCGCGGATGAGCCGCTCGTAGCCGGGGCGCGCCTCCTCACGCAGCGTGTCACGCAGCTCCATCTTGACCGGCGCCGGCGTCACCGCGTCGGCCTTCGGTCGCTGGTCGCCGAACTCGGGACGGAAACGCGTGATCTGGTTCCAGCAGCGGGTGATCGCGTCACCGAACGCGAGGAGGAGATCGTCCTTGCGCGCCATCTGCAGCGCGGCGGTGAGCGCCTCCTGCTCGTCGGGGATGACCGCGATCGCGGTCGCGGGGACACCCGCTTCGCGCAGCATCGCGGCGATCATCTGCGGCACTTCGTCGGGCCCACGGCCGCGCGGGTTGTCGTCGCGGCGACAGATGTAGTGATCGAAGTGGCCGGCGCAGATCTTGGCGATCTCGCGGATGTCCTCGTCGCGGCGATCGCCCGGCGCGGCGACGACCAACAGCTTGCGACCCTTCGGCTGCAATCGCTCGACCAGATCGACCATCGCCTTCACGGCGTGTGGGTTGTGACCGTAGTCGAGGATCACCTTGAAGGGATGTTCATTACAGACATTCATGCGACCCGGCACTTGGAAGAAGGTGGTATCGAACGTCTGCAGCGCGTGGCGAATCTCCTCCAGCTTGATCCCCATGCTGTAGGCGACGCCGGCGGCGAACATGGCGTTCTGCACGTTGTGGGTCGCGCGGCCGTCGAGCGTGGCCGGGATCAGGTGGGTCCAGAGCAGGGGCATGTGCGCCCCTTTGTCGTAGAGCGTGATCATCTGCCCGTTGATGCCGTCCTCGAGGACGACGGCGCGACCGCCCGCCTGGATGTGCTCCTTCACCAGCGAATGCGCCGGATTGAGCGTGACGTAGCAGAGCTTCGCCTTGGTGTGATCGGCCATCCGCAAGCAATAGGGATCGTCGGCGTTCAGCACGGCATAGTCGCGCGCCACCTCGACCACGATCCGCTTGACGCGCGCCAGCTCCTCGAGCGAGTTGACGCCCTTCAGCCCGAGGTGGTCGGCCTGGATGTTGGTCACCGCGGCGACGTTGCACCGCTTGTAGCCCATACCGCGTCGCAACAGACCTCCGCGCGCCGTTTCGAGGACAGCTACGTCGACCGTCGGATCGCGCAGCACCATGCGCGCGGCGGTCGGGCCGGTCATGTCGCCCGCGACCGTGAGGTGGCCATTGATATAGACACCGTCGGTGGTCGTGAGGCCGGGGTGCCAGCCGTTCATCTTGAAGATGTGGGCGACCATGCGCGCGGTGGTCGTCTTGCCGTTGGTGCCGGTGATCGCGGCAATCGGGATGCGGGCCGGCGTGCCGGGTGGGAAGAGCATCTCCATCACCGGGCTCGCGACGTCGCGCGCCTTGCCCTCGGTCGGCGCCACGTGCATGCGGAAGCCGGGCGCGGCGTTGATCTCACAGATCGCACCGCCCACCTCGCGGTAGCTCTTGGTGATGTCGGGTGTGATGAAGTCGACGCCGGCGACGTCGAGCCCGACTGCTTTCGCGGCGCGCGACGCCATCTCGCGGTTGTCGGGATGGATCGTGTCGGTGACGTCGACCGAGGTGCCGCCGGTCGAGAGGTTGCCGGTCGAGCGCAGGAAGACATCCTCGCCCTTCGCCGGCACCGTCGCCTTGCCGTAGCCCTTCTTCTCGAGCAGCCGCAGCGCCTGCGCGTCGAAATCGAGCTTGGTCAGCACCTTCTCGTGGCCGACGCCACGGCGCGGGTCCTGGTTCACGAGCTCGACCAACTGCTCGATCGTGTGGAGACCATCGCCGACGACATGGCCCGGCTTGCGGAAGGCGGCGGCGACCAGCTCGCCATTCA
Organism: uncultured Phycisphaerales bacterium; assembly: GCA_964426265.1. Classification (GTDB taxonomy): domain Bacteria; phylum Planctomycetota; class B15-G4; order B15-G4; family SIAN01; genus SIAN01. The sequence goes on from CAYRQC010000409.1 coordinate 4,832, forward strand.
CCACCAGCAAACGGTGGTCGAAGCCTTCGATGAAGCTCTCGACGATGACGGCGCGGCTGTGCTCACGGGCACCGGTGAAGGCGGTAGTGACTTGCTCGGGAGTCAGGAGTCGCACCGAGACGCCGCGGCCGTGGTTGGCGTCGAGTGGCTTCACGACCACCGGATAGCCGATCCGCTCGGCCTGGCGGACAGCGTCGCGCTCGCTGTAGACGAGCGACTGCTTGGGCACCGGCAGCCCGAGGTCGGCGAAGATGCGGACCGTCTCCTCCTTGTCGGAGGCGATGTCGACGGCGATGTGGCGCGTCTCGCTGGTGATGGTCGCCTGGATCCGCTTCTGCCACTTGCCATGGCCGAACTGGATCAGGCTGTAGCGATTGAGCCGCAGCCACGGGATGTCGCGCGCCTCGGCCGCTTTCACCAGCGACATGGTCGACGGCCCGAGCGCGAGCCGCTGCGCCACGCGGATGAAATCGTCGCGCTTCTCCTCCCACTTCCAGTCGGAGGGCACCGCGCCGGCCGGCCGCAGCGCCGCCGGCAGCAGCGAGTGGATCAGCGTCAGCGCGAGCCGCCCCGCCTCGAGCCCGACCTCCTCCGCCTCGTACTCGTAGACGACGTGGTAGTGGCCCGGCTGCCCGCTGCCGCGCGTCTTGCCGAAGGTGACGTCCTCGCCGGTCACGTTCTGGATCTCGATCGCGACGTGTTCGAGCACATGGCCGAGCCACGTTCCCTCCGCCTCGTTCATGCGCCGCAGGAAGCCGCCCGCCGTCTCGTAGGAGCAGCCGTGTTCCGCGAGGCCGGGCAGCGCCGCGAGCAGCCCGTCGACGAACTCCCGGCCGAGCTTCACCGTCGGCCACTGCTCGAGCTCGCCAAGGTCGAGCGTCAGCCGGATCACCGGGAACTGTGCGTAGAGGTTGGGGCCGATGTAGACGCTCGTCTCGACGATCTTCATGGCTTCAGGATCTCCGAGCTTGGTTCCGAATCGGGCTCCGAGCTGCGATCCGAGTCGGGCACCGACGCCGGTTGCGGCGGCGAGGCGAGACGGCTCTTCAGGTCGAAGTGGCCGCCATCGGTGAGGACGTGGACGCGCAGGTTGACGACGCTGAGCGGCGCGTGGGCGGGCGCGTCGTCGATCGAGGTGAACTCCATGGCGGCCGGATCGACGATCGTCACCGCGCCGCTGCCGACGACCTCGAGCGTGTCGTCGGGAGCGATGAAGGCGGCGGTGTCCTCGTCGAGGCCGATGCCGATGGTCTGTGGATTGGCGGCGATCGCGGCGATGAGGCGGCCGAGGCGATCGCGTTGGCGGAAGTGCTGGTCGACGACGACCTGTGTGACGACGCCGAGCCCGCTCGCGAGCTGGACCATCCCTTCGTGCGGCGTCGGGCCCTCTTCACCGCCGGCGATCATGTGCTCCGACATGAAGGCGGCGCCCGCGGAAGTGCCGGCGATGTGGAGGCCGTCGTTCCAGTTGCGCTCGCGCAGCAGCTCGCTGACCGCGGTGCCGCCGAGGATCGACGTGAGACGCATCTGGTTGCCGCCGGTGACGAAGACGCCGTCGGCCTCGCGCAGGAGCGCCAGCCAATCGGCGCGGTCGGCCTCGCGCCGTTCGTGATAGGAGAGGACGTGGACTCGCCGCACGCCGCAGAGGTCGTGGAAGACGTGCTCGTAGGTCGGCCCGGTGCTCTTGAGCTGTGAAGCCGTCGGGATGACGACGAGCCGCGCCCGCGTCCCGCCGCACCGCTCGGCAAAGCGGCGCAAGATCCGCGGATCGTGCTCCTTCTCCTCGCCGCCGCCGATCGGGACGACGTAGCCGCGTCTTTTCTGGGTGCTCATCAACACTCTTGGGATGGCGAGGGGATCTCGGCAACCGTTTCGCGAGCCCGCGCCTCGGCCGCGACGTCGCTATGACCAACGCTCTCCGAGGCGACGCCGGCGCGCGCAACGCGGTGCTGCCACGCGACGCTCGCGCAGCTCGCCCGCCCCCCATGGCACCTCCGCCGTTTGCGCGCTCTCACGACATCGAGCACGAGCGCGCACCGATCGGAGGCACCCCCCACGCCGCCCCGACGCCCGGCCCGGCTCGTCGGGCGCTGCGATCGTCGTCACGGCGTGCGTCGATATAGCCCCAAGCCAACGACCCGAGAAGCCACCGCGCCCCGGTGACGCCAACGTGACACCAAGGTGCCTGGCCCAAACCCACCGGGTGATCCGTGCCAGGCACAAAGGACCCGGTGGGTTTGTGCCTGGCACCGATCAGGCGGGTGATCGGTGCCAGGCACGGATCCGTCAGCGGTCCGGCAGCGACGCCTCGAAGCTGCCGCGGACGACGATCTGGCGCTCGCGCACGTGCCATTGGCCGCGCGCCATGACGTCGGTCACGGCGCCGCGCTCGTCGAGAACGCAGAGATCGGCGTCGCAGCCGGCCTCGAGACGGCCTTTCGTCGGCAGACGCAGCAGGCTCGCCCAGTTCGAGGTGAAGGCGGGGAGCACTCGCGCGAGCGGCTGCCTCTGCGAGAGCAAACGCGCCAGACACTCCGCGAGCGCGGCCGGACTGCCGACTCCGAGCCCGACACAACAGCCGTTGCCGTCGAACTCCGGGAGACTGCCGCCAGCATCGGAGCTCACGGTGATCCGATCGGCGGGCAGCCCCGCGTCGAGGTACCTCACCAGCGCCGTTTCCGCCGGCCACGCATCCTCATCGGGCGTGACCGGAAACGCGGTGAGGTCGAGATGCCACTCGCGGCCGGCGACGCCTCGGCGCGTCTCGTCGGCACAGCGCGCCGCGAAGGCGAACGCCTCCTCGCACAGTCCTTTGCGGCGGTTCACATGAGTCGGATGGAAGACGCGCGCGGGGAGCTCGCTCGTCTCGATCGCGCGGCGGATGAGCTCGAGGCCGCGCGGACCATCGCCGAGGTGGAGATGAAGGAGCCCCGCCTTCTTGGCGAGCAAGCCTCCGACGTGGCACTCGGCCGCTAGCTTCAGCAACTCGTCGAGCGTCGGCTGGCTCGACCGATGATCCGAGAGCGCGACCTCGCCGCACCCGATCACGCGATCGAGGTGGACGAGATCGCCGCGCACGCTGCCGGTCAGCGTGATCGGCGGCAGGTGATAGCCCCCGGTCATGCACCATGCGGAGAGCCCCTCCTCAACGAGCGCCCGCGTCGCTGCCAGCAGCCCCGCCGTCCCGCGCGTCACATCGTCAGTGCCGAGCACGCCGACGACGCTGGTGATCCCGCCGCGCGTGAAGCTCGACAGCGCCACCGGCGGCACGCGCGTCTTGAAACCGTCCTCGCCACCCCCGCCCGTGAGATGAACATGGCCGTCGATCAGCCCCGGGATCACGCGACGACCGCCGAGGTCGACCACTTCGACGCCGAGCTCGCGTGGCAGCGCGGGCGTCCGCTCGCCAACCCAGGCGATCGACTCACCCGCGATCAACAGCGATCGGCGACCAAGAGACTCGGGTGCGAAGAGCTCGGCGTTCGTGAGCAGTTGCATTCGGGCGATCGTAGCCGCCTCCTCACAACCGCGGCCGGTGGCGTCGGTCTCCTCCCTATCATCCGCGGCGCGCGATCGGCCAGAGTTCATCGGCCACATTTCACCGGCCGCGTTTCAGGAGCCACGTCGATGAAGACTTTCGTCGCATCGTTCGGAGCGCTCGGCCTGGTTGCCATGGTCGCGGCTTGCCTGACGAAACCGGACGCGACATTGAACGCTGTGCAGGAGCACACAACGCGGGAGCCGACGGCGCAAGAAAACAGCGCCGCCACGATCGACGGCGTCCCGATCCCGAAGCTCTGGGACGATCAGGAGCTCGCGACCTGGGCCACACCGGTCGCGGGACTCGGAATTCCGCCCGGTCACTACAGCGAATCGGAGTACTACGCGGCGCCGATCGACAACCTCCGCACCTACCCCGTCTATCACCCTGATCGCGAGCCAAAGGGCTACCGCGAGTGGCTCCGATCGCAGGGCCCGCAACGGCTGATCGAGCCGGAGCGGCTCCGCACGAAGGCCGACTGGATCACCGCCGGCCAGCGCGTCTTCGAGGAACTCGACACCGCGATCATGCGCAGCGACGACCCGGTCGTGCTCGCCTACTTCAGTGATCCCGCGGCGATCGACGCGCACCGCGATGCCTCGCATGACGTGGTCGATCGGTCGGGGATCTTGCTCGACTACCGCTGGGTGGTGGACCGCGATGGCGTACTGAAGATCGGCGCCTCGAGCTGTTCCGGATGCCACAGCCGGCTGATGCCCGACGGCAGCGTGCTCGCCGGAGCTCCATGCAACTTCGATATCGCCGACTCGCCCGCCTCGAAGATCCTGCTCTCCAAGCTCTCCCAGAAGCCGCCGCTACCGGAGGGCCAGGCGTTCTACGAGCAGTTCGGAGTGCCGTGGCGTCCCGACGACGTCCATGCGCGCTTCCGATCGATGACCGACCAGCAGATGGGTCGTTTCTTGGATCAGGAATCGGGCGAGCCACCCGGAACCACGTTCGATCGATTCGGTGGAAGCCCGCTCTTCACGACGCGGATGGCCGATCTGATCGGTGTGAAGGATCGCCGCTACCTCGACGCAACTGGAACTCACGTGAACCGTGGCCCGGCCGATCTCGCGCGCTACGGCATCCTCGTGGAGTTCGCGGACAACGGCGTCTTCGGGCCGCACCGGATGGCGCCCGAGATGAACCAGCGGCTCCACTGCCGGCCTCCCGACGAGGCGATGTACGCGCTTGGCCTCTACCTCGGCACGCTCGAGCCGCCGCCGAGCCCGCACCCGTTCGACGAGCAAGCGCAGCGCGGTCAACAGCTCTTCGAATCCGAAGGTTGCGCCGAGTGCCACCCGCCGCCGCTCTACACGAACAACGAGCTCCTCGCCGTCACCGGCTTTGATCCGCCGACCGACGACCCGGCAACACGCCGCCTCCACGTCTCGGACTACCGCATCGACACCGATCCGGGCCTCGCCCTGAAGACGCGCAAAGGGACGGGTTACTACAAGGTCCCGTCCCTGCGCGGTCTGTGGTATCGCGGCCTCTACGAGCACTCCGGCTCGATCGCGACGCTCGAGGAGTGGTTCGACCCCAAGCGGCTGCGCGACGACTACGTGCCGAGCGGCTGGCGCGGTCCGGGCGTCGCCACCCGGGCCGTCCCGGGCCACGAGTTCGCGCTCGATCTCGACGAGGAGGAGAAGCGGGCGCTGATCGCGTTCCTGCGGACGCTCTGATCGCGGTCAGTCCTCACTTCCCCCCCACCCTGCAGCTCCCACCATTCTTCAAGTGGTAGTCCTGGTGATACGCCTCCGCCGGCCAGAAGGGCTTCGCGGGCTCGACGATCGTGGCGATCTTGCGGCCGGCGAAGCGCGGACTCTTGGCCATTTCATCGACGTAGGTGCGCGCCTGTGCGGCCTGCTCGTCGGAGACGGTGAAGACTCCGGAGCGGTACTGCGAGCCGATGTCGGGGCCCTGGCGATCGCGAGTGGTCGGGTCGATCATCCCGAAGAAGAGCTCGAGCAGGTGGCCGTAGGTGACGCGCGCGGGATCGAAAACGATCTTCACGCTCTCGGCGTGGCCGGTCGTGCCGCTGCAGACCTGCTTGTAGGTCGGGTTGGTGGTGGTGCCGTTCATGTAGCCCGACTCGGCGTCCATCACGCCGTCGATCGCCGAGAACTCGTCCTCGACGCCCCAGAAGCAGCCGCCGGCGAAGTAGGCGGTCTGCGTCACGATCGGCTTGCTCTCCGGTGGCAGCGGCTCGCCATCGGCGATGAACTTCAGCGCGGCGGAGTTCAAGCAGTAGCGTTTGCCAGACGGCGGCGGGCCGTCGTCGAAGACATGACCAAGGTGGGCGCCATCTCGGCCGCAGACGATCTCGTCGCGGACCATCCCGAGGCTCTCGTCACTGTGCACGACGACGTGCTCGGGCGAGAGCGGATCGAAGAACGACGGCCAGCCGGTGCCCGATTCGAACTTGGCCCCCGACTTGAAAAGGGGCAGCCCGCAGACGACGCAGACGAAGAGGCCGGCGCGCTTCTCGTGCAGCAGCACGCCGCAGCCGGCCCGCTCGGTCGCCGCGCGCTGCGTGACCGCCACCTGCTCCGCCGTCAGCGTCTTCAGCAGCTCCTTCAGTCGCTCGGGTGTCGGCGGCGTGAGGTCGTAGCCGAGCTTCGAATAGCGGCTCGGGCTCTTCGGGTTGTTCTTCATCGAGCTCTCCTTGTCGTCACCGATGCACGCCCCGGTCGCGATGCCAAGCAGGGCGAGCAGGCCGGCCAGGTTCATTCGTCGCAGTTGCATGGATGGATCTCCTGGCCCGGTTGGATGCCGGCCAGCCAAGAAAGGGTCAGCCGCCGTCGGTGAAGTTGTTGTGGCCCGCTTCTTCGAGCTCGTGCAGCTCTCGATAGATCTTCATCGCCTCGTCGCGCTCGCCGTCGAGGAGGGCGCCCTCGATCCGGAGGAAGGTCATGAGCAACGTGCCGATGTCCTTGCGGTAGCTGGCGACGAAACGCGCCTGCTCGTCGTCCGGAAGGCTGCTGGTCAGCTTCGGTTGCAGGAGCTTGGCAGTGAGGCAGGCCTGCTCGGCAGTGGCGAGCTGCTCGAGCGAGGCGGCGTCCTGCGCGGCGTCCTTCAAGCTCCGCCGCAGGAAGTGCTCGGCGTGCTCGATCTTCTCCATCTGCTGCGCGAGCGGCGTCTCAGGCTGATCACCGTGCTCGCGACCTTCGCCCCGCCGCTCCTTGCCACCTTCCGGTTTTCCCTGTGGCTGGCCCTGCGGCGCAGCAGGCTTCGGTTCCACCTGGACGCGCGGCGGGTTGACGACGGAAGCCACGCCGAGCGCGGCGACGAGAGAAAGTGTGCTCGCGAGATTCATGGGCTGCCTCGAAAACGATCCGGTGGGAAGGGTCGGAGCGCGGCGCTCGCCGTCGTG
>CAYRQC010000410.1:0-8979 GCA_964426265.1 uncultured Phycisphaerales bacterium
CGAAAGCGACGCTGGCGAAGGCTGGCAAGTCGGCAAAGCTCCCGGCTGAGAGCATGCCGAACATGCCGGTCGTGCCGGCCAAGCAGTGATGCGACGGAGCGCGGTGCTGTGCGCGGTGGCGGCGGTCGCGGGCTGCCGCTCACTCGAGGAAGAGCTGCGCGCGGATCGCGAGGAGGTGGTCGCCGCGGCAGACGGGCGCACGCCAACCGCATCCGCCAACCCCGACACCCGCGACGGTGATCTTTCTGACCCCGCGATCTCGATGGCCGCGCGCACGCTGCTGGCGGACGGGCTCACCGAAGAGGAAGCGGTGCGCATCGCGCTGCTCGAGCATCGTGGCCTCGCGGCCGAGCTCGAGCGGCTCGGCATCGCGCGTGCCGATCTGCGCAAAGCCGCACTGCCGCCCAATCCGATCTTCAGCGCGAGCTGGAAGCTGTTCAGCGGCGATGACGAGATCGAGCTCGGGCTTTCGCAATCGTTCTTGGAGCTCCTGTTGCTTCCGGTTCGCAAGCGAGTCGCCGAGGCGGAGCGCACGGCCGTGATCGCCGCGGTGACGCGAGCGCTCGTGCACCACACCTTCGAGGTCCGGCGCGCGTTCGTGGACGTACTTGCTTCGGAAGGGCTCGCCGCGAGCCATCGGCGCGAGGTCGAAGCCGCGGAGAGCGCCGCGATGCTGATGGGCAAGCTGCACGACGCTGGCAGCGTCACCGACATGGTGTTCACGCAAGCAGAGATCGAGGCCGCCGAGGCGCGCGACGGGGAATGGGCGGCTGAGGCCGCTCGCGACGCGGCGCGCGAGGCGCTGAACCGCGCGCTCGGTCTGTGGGGTGGCGGCACGAGTGGCGACATCGATTGGAAGCCGGTAGGGGAGCTGGCGCCCGTCGAAGTCAGTGGGGTGGCGCGCAGCGACGTTGCGCGCCCCGACGTGCGTGACACCGCCATGGGTCACACCGCCGCGGGGCACGCCGCGGCCGGGCACACCACCGCAGGGCTTGCCGACGCGACACTCACCGACATCGAATCGCGGGCGGTCGCGGCCAGCCTCGACCTGGCCGAGCAGCGCGCGCGCCTGTTGGCCGCCGGCGAGCGGGCCGGCGTGCGCGACTGGGACTCGATCCTCGCGCCCGGTGAGCTCGGCGTCGCGGCGAAGCACGAGACGAGCGATCAGTGGGGCGTCGGCCCGTCGGCAGCGATCGGGTTGCCGCTCTTCGATCTCGGCGGGGCTGCCGCGTTTCGTGCCGAGGCGGAGCTGCGTCGCGAGCGGTTCCGCGAGCTCGCGCTGGCGGTCGCGGTGCGTTCGCGGGCGCGTGCCGCGGTCGTGCGGTTGCGTTCACTCGCGACGCGAGCCAACGCCGCGCGCGACGTCGATCTGCCGTTGCACGCGCGGCTCGTGAGAGAGACCGTGCAGCAGTACAACGCGATGCAGATCGGTGCCTTCGACGTGCTCACCGCGCGTCGCGGCGAGCTGGCCGCCGAGCGCGAGGCGCTGCGACTCACCGCGGCCGCACGCACCGCGAAGCTCGATCTGGACGAGCTGCTTGCGGGCAGCCTCGCCGCCGACACGGATCGCGACGGAGGTCAATGAGATGCGACCCACGCCTACTCGCCGCCAGTTCCTGATCGGCTCGACCGCGGCAGCCGGAGCGCTGACCGGGATCACCGCACGAACCGTCGCGTTTCCACCCGTCGCGCAGAGCTCAGCCACCGGCTATCGCCCGACCGTGACTCCCGACGGCGCCACGCTCCCGTTCCACGTCGTCGATGGCGTCAAGGTCTTCCATCTCATTGCCGAGCCGGTCGTGCACGAGTTCGCGCCGGGCCTCGTCGGCGACTGCTGGGGCTACAACGGCCGCGTGCACGGCCCGACGATCGAGGCGCTCGCCGGCGACCGCGTCCGCATCTACGTCACCAATCGCCTCACCGTGTCGACGACCGTGCACTGGCACGGCGTCAAGGTGCCGAGCGGCATGGACGGTGTCGGCGGCCTTTCACAGCGTCCGATCGAGCGCGGCGAGACCTTCAAGTACGAGTTCACCTTCGAGCGCGCCGGCACCTTCATGTACCACTCGCACCACGACGAGATGACCCAGATGGCGCTCGGGATGATGGGGATGATCGTCATCCATCCGCGCGAGCCAGTGGAGCCGCCGCCCGACCGCGACTTCGTTTACCTGCTGAGCGAGTGGAAGCTCACGCCCGGCACGCGCCGTCCCGATCCGAACGAGATGATGGACTTCAACGTCCTCACGTTGAACGCGCGCATCTTTCCCGGCACTGCACCGCTTGTGGTGAAGCTCGGTGAGCGCGTCCGCATCCGCATCGGCAACCTGAGCGCTATGGATCACCACCCGATCCACCTGCACGGTCATTCCTACACCGTGATCCAGACCGACGGTGGCGACGTCCCCGTCTCCGCGCGTTTCCCCGAGACCTCGGTGCTGGTGCCGGTCGGTGCCGTCCGGGTCGTCGAGTTCATCGCCGACAACCCCGGCGACTGGCCACTCCATTGCCACATGACTCACCACACGATGACCCAGATGGGTCACGGCATCCCGAACCTCACCGGCACCGACCCGGGCCTCTTCGACGAGCAGCTCTCGAAGCACGTTCCCGCGTTCGATGCCGTCGGTAGTGACATGGAGATGGGGGGCGGGATGAGTCGCCCCGGCGATGCGAACGAAACCACCAAGACCGCCGAACCCGGGACGAAGCCGACCGGCGACATGCCCGATTCGATGGGAGGCGTCGACTTGTCTGGCGACGCCGACCCAACCATTCCTCCCAACAGCCTCCCGATGATGGGTGGCGCCGGACCCCACGGCTACATCACCATGGGTGGGATGTTCACCATCCTCAAGGTCCGAGAGTCGTTGCCTACCGACTCTTCCGGTGGCTGGTACGAGAACCCGCCTGGAACTCTCGCCGATGCCGCGTCTCCCGCGGACCTCACGCGCGATGGGATCCGGCCCTGACGATCGCGGTGAAGCCGACCGATGTCCGACACTGTCAGGACGCCTTGGTCAGATCGGCTGATCGAGGCGGTCGTCAGCCGCGCCGAAACGACAAGGAGATGCTGGCGACGCTCGCGCAAGAGCGTGCGGAGCGTGCTGCAACGGCGTTGCCGGTCGCCCACGGCTCTCCGGCGCCGCGCCGCCGGTTCACCTGACGCCGGGTCTCCGGCTCGCGCGACCCTCATCTCGCACGCTGCCTCTATCCTGACGCCGAGGTCGTCGACCGGGCCGAGAGACGAGATGCGTCACCTGCTGCTTCTGCCACTTCAGTTTGCGCTACCGCGCCTTGCGGTCGTGGCGGTGGCGCTTTGCGCTGCGGCGGCGGGTGCCACGCGTGGCCTGCCTCCGTCGCCACAAGAGAGCAAGCCGAAGGCACCGGTCGACGACGCGAATCCGCGGGTGCCGAGCGCGCCGCTGGTGATCGAGCTCGAGCCCTTCTGGTGCTCGCGCTGCGCCAAGGAGGGGCGCGGCGGCGAGCGGCCGGCGGATCTCGACCTGTGGCATCGACCACCGGAGAAGATGGCGGAGCTGATCGGCGTCGACCCGGCCAAGTGGATCGTGCTGGAGACGCCGCACTTCAAGATCGTCACGACGTTGAAGGGGGCGAAGGTGGCGCTCACTGACTCGCCGTTCGTGCGCGCCGATCTCGAACGGCTGCACCGCCTGCTGCCGGAGGTGAAGGTCGGGTCGAGTAGCGCCGACCTCGACGCGCATCAGCGGGCGCACCTCTACCAAGTGCGTGCCGAGCGGGAGTACGCCCATTTCCTGGCGCTGTGCGGCAGTAAGAAGCCGCTGCTCGGCATGGAGGGGCGCTACGAGCTCTACCTCTTCGACGATCTCGCGCCGCACCAGCACTTCTGCGAGCGCTTCCTCGGCATCGGCCACATCGACGGCGGCGTGCTCTGGCGAGTGCCGGAGAAACCGACCTTCATCCTCTTCACCACCAACGAGTCGACCATCTCGCGGTTGCACGGCAAGGGCGAGGCGGTCTTCGCCAACCACGTCTATCACAACGTCGCCCACTGTCTGGTCGACGGCGTGAATCTCTACCTGCGCGAGACGCCGGCCTGGATCGAGGAGGGGCTCGGCCACTACTACTCGCGCCGCGAGTCGCCGCGTTTCAACAACTTCTGCTGGGCCGAAGGAGAGGCGCCGTCGGAGCTGGTGAAGCCCGACTGGGAGGCGACGCTTGCCGCGCTGCTGCGACGCAACAAGGATCCGAGCTTCCCCCAGTGGTGCGACAAGCTCGAGCCGGGCGAGCTCGAAGGCATCGAGAGCGGCCTGGCGTGGGGACTGGTGAAGTGGCTGATCGAGAGCGAGCCGGTGCGTTTCGCCGCGATGCTCGATCTCATCGACGACAAGCAGAAGAACCTGAGCGGAGGACAGATGATCGAGGCGGCCTTCGGGTGCACGCCGAGCGTCCTCTACGGCCGCTGGCGCGAGCACGTCTTGAAATCGACTGAAGGAAAATGAGGGCGGGCGGAGCGACCGTCGCCGCGCATCAGACCGCAAGCATCAAGGTTGTCGCCCTTGGGCGAACGCTGCCGTCAGCGTCGTGCGTTGCTTCCTCTGTTCGCTCGTACGAGTAGGTCCGCGATCTCGTCTCCGAACGCCATCGATTCACCCGAAGCAGAGCGCCTCGTCGACCGCTTCTGGCCACGTGATGCTCCGGTTGCCAGAGCCTCTCATTTGGAAGCCGACCAGCAGCGACCGCAGCGCGGTCGTCCGCTGCATCGTCATTTCCGCAGCGAGCCCTGCTCGCGAGCGGATGGTGCCGTTGAGCTGCGAGCCTTCGGCTCGCCAGCTCCAACGGCCTCGTCGGCCGCTTCGCCACGCGCTTCGAGGAATCTCTCAGGATCGCTTCGCAACACCTGCGCCTGACCGGCAAACCACGTCTTCCGAGCGCGCTCGTCCGGTGCGAGCTCCGCCGGCCAGCTTGTCAGCTCGTTGAGCGCGTCATCAGCGGCGCCGCGCGCGAGCAGCAGTGCGACTCGCAGTGAGCGATCGACCGTTGCGTCACCGCTCGCGTAGCGGACGAACTCGGCTTCGATTGCCGCGCGCTCAGCCGAATCGAGCGGTGCAGCCCTCACGCTTGTCGTGGTCGCTACCTCCGACCTGGTCGCACCCGTCGCTCCCGCCGTTCGCTCTGCAGTTTCACCCCGTGCATACGACGGCAGCAGCTCCCGCAGCTCGCGCCAGCGCTCCTTCGACAACGGATCGGCACGCAACAGCGCCAGCATCCGCGCCCCTTCCGCCGCCGGGAGTTGCTTGGCGACGGTCGCGAGGTCGGTCGGCGTCGGCTCCTCGCCCTGCCAGCCGGCGAGCAGTACGGCACGCAGCGCGCGCTGGAAGGTCGCACGCTCGTCGGCGCGTTGCCACTGCACGAACAAGGCCGCCGCCCCGATCATGAGCACGACGCACGCCGCAGCCAGCGCGCGAACTGGCCGCCTGCGCACCAGCGCTCCGAGCCGCTCGACCGCCCCAGGTCGCTGCGCGAGGATCGGCGCTCCCGTGCGCGCCGCGTCGAGATCGCGCGCCAGCGCGGCGGCGTCGGCATGGCGGCGACGCGGATCGCGTTGCATGGCGGTCATGCAGACGGTCTCGACGTCGCGTGGCAGCCCCGCGTGCAGCCGGCGCGGCGGCGCCGCGTCACCCGCGAGGATGCGGCGCCGCGTCAGCTCACTCGACTCGGAGTCGAAGGCGGGGCGCAGCGTGAGCAGCTCGTAGAGCGTGACACCGAGCGAGTAGAGATCTGTGCGCGCGTCGAGCGCGGCGTGGCCGTCGATCTGTTCGGGCGACATGTAGGGCAGCGAGCCGGGATTGGCGCCGCTGCGCGTCAGCCTGGTCGCTCCCTCGAGCTGCGCGAGACCGAAGTCGACCAGCCGCGCGCGCCCGTCTGGTGTCACCATGACGTTCGACGGCTTGACGTCGCGGTGGAGCACGCCACGCGCATGCGCGTGCGCCAGCGCCTCCGCCGCCTGCGCTGCGATCGCGAGGCACGCTTGCGCGAAGGTGCCGCCAAAGACGCGTTGCGCGAGGACCTCGTCACCGGCCAGCGGGTCGCCGTCGGCGTTGCGTGCTGCAATGCGCGCGATCGTCTCGCGCAGATCGGCGGCGGTGACCGTGGCAGGATCCCGCCCCGCGAGCTCCCGCAGCACCTCGGAGAGGCTCGCGCCCGCCACGTGCTCCATCGCGAACCACGGCAGCCCGACGTCGTCGCCGACCGTCAGCACGCGCACGATGCCGGGATGCTCGAGCCGCGCGACCGAGTCGATCTCGCGACGGAAGCGCTCCCGCGCATGCGGAAACAACAACTGCGCCGGCTGCAGGATCTTCAGCGCGACCTTGCGCTTCAACGTCTCCTGCTCGGCGAGCCAGACGACACCCATGCCGCCGCTGCCGAGCCGCCGGATCAACCGGAACTCGCCGAGCCGCTCCGGCAGCGGTGCGTCGAGAGCGCGCGCCGGATCGAGTAGCCCGCGGGTCCGCAGGTCGGCGACGAAGCGGCGGATCTCGTCGGCGCGCCCTTGATGGTCGGCGATGAACTCGTCGAGCGCCGCGTCGCCTCCCGACTCGACGCGCTCGAGCGCGAGGGCGATCAGCTCGCGAAGCTCGGTGTCGACCTGGCGCGCATCCGGCATGGTCAAACCGTCCTTCCGGCACCGCCAGTGCAGTCGGAGTATCGTAGCCCGCCGTCATGGACGAAGAGCAGAGGCTGGTCGAGGCGGCGCGCGCCGGCGACCGTTGCGCGGTCGACGACCTGATGCGGCGTCACGTCTCCGCGCTGCGCGCGTTCGTCCGTTTGAACGCCGGCGCGAAGCTGACCCAGCGCGAGGCGCACTCCGACCTCGTGCAATCGATCTGCCGCGAGATCCTCCAAAACCTGGGTGGTGTCGAGTGGCAGGGGAGCGCCGCGTTCCGTGCGTGGCTCTTCCAGACGGCGCGCAGCAAGATCATCGATCGCGCGCGCTTCTGGGAGTCGCAGAAGCGGACGCCGGCGCGCGAGGTGGCGCTCGCCGATGACAGTGACGCCAACGACGTCGACAACGTCGTTGCGCGCGATCTCCTCGGCCACTACGCGACGTTCTGCACGCCGAGCCAGGACGCAATCCTGCACGAGGAGCAGGAGCGCATCGAGCGCGCCTTCGCCGAGCTTCCCGAGAGCTATCGCGAGGTGATCTCGCTGGCACGCATCGCCGGGCTGCCGCACAAGGAGATCGCGACGCGGATGGGCAAGAACGAGAACGCGGTGCGCCAACTGCTGTTCCGGGCGCTGGCACATCTGGCGCTGCTGCTCGATCCTCAGCAAGGGTCGCAGCAGAGGCCTGGCACGACGGCGTAGCTCCATGACGGTGTGACTCCCTGACGGGGATGTCAGCGAAGTGCGGGTGCCCGCCGTTACGAGCCGCTCGCGATCCATCCGGCCCAGTGGAACGGAGGATCGCCTGCCTCGCGCAGGGCGCACTTCGCGCGCCAGAGCGCCGCGCACGGCGAGAGCCGCTGCGTCCACAGCCCCCGATAGAACTCGCGCATCAGCTCGGCGGTCGCGAGGTCGTCCATCGGCCAGAGCGAGGCGACGACGTGGCGGGCGCCGGCTGCGTGAAGCGCCGCGCGCAACGACTGCAGGCCCTGGCCGGCCTGCCGCTTGCCGCTGGCGCCGCCGGTCTGACAGGCCGACAGCACCGCGAGGTCGCAGCCGCGCAGATCGAGACCAGCGAGCTGCTCGGCGGTGATGCTCTGGTCGGCGAGCTCGAGCCCGCAGAGCGTCAACGGCGCGAGCGCCGCCCAATGCGCCTCCGCCGCGGTCTGCTCCGGCAGCTCATGGATCCATCCGTGCGTCGCGAGATGGAGGAACGTCGCCGCGGGTGCGCGCTGTGTGAGCTCCGACGCCGTCGCCACTGCGCCGCTTCGCACCAGCGCGTCGCGCGCGAAGGTTCGGTGGAAGAGTGCCGTCACCGCCGTCAGCTCCGCCGCCGCGCCGGGTAGCGCCGCGCCGCGTGGTGCGCCCATCGCGAGGAGCGTCGGCACGGGCACCACCGCTGCCGGTGCTGCGCAGAGCGTCGCGAGCGAAGGCAGCACATGCACTTCGATCACGTCGCCGACCAACTGCTCGCGATCGGTCGGCAGCTCCAGCGGCAACGGCAGCGCATCGAGCGGCAGGAGCTCGAGCAAGTCGTCCGCGCAGACATACCAACGCGCGGCGCCGCCATCGGCCGCTCGCAATGGTTCGATCAGCAGTTGGGAGAGCTCGCGACCCGCAGCCGAAAGGGTGGCGGCGTCACGCGCGAGGACCGCCGCGCGCCACGTCGCGGCGCCCTCGACGATCGCCGCCATCGCTCCCAGCTCGATCCGTGTGAGCGTCCCGTCCGGCCGCACGATCTGCGCGATCGCGCCGTCGGAACAGCGGCGCAGCGCGATCGCCACGCCGTCGTTCGGGAGTGCGCGCGCTGTGGCCGCGACGTCGATCGCGATCGGTTGCTCGCCGAGCTCGAGGAGGCGCTCGCGCAGCGCGTACTCGGCAGCATCGCGTTGGCGCGCCGCATCGGCGACGGCGCGCGCCGCCTCGGGTGTCGAGTTGCTGGCGACCTCTCTCGCGAGCGTCTCGACGACGCCGCGCGCCGCTCGCACGTGATCCCGCGCGGCGGCGAGCGCCGGGTCGTCACCGTGCGGGTCGAACAGGGCGACGCCGCTCGCAAGCGCGCGCAGCGTCTCAGCGCGCTCGAACGCCTGGCGGGCGATCGACGGGTCGCTCGCGAGGCCACCACCGATCAGCAGCATCTCGATCGCCGACTCGAGCGACGTTGCCAGCTCACGAGCCTCGCGCCACGACAACGGCGGTCGCGCCTGGATCAGCGCGCCGACCTCGTCCGCGAGCTGCGCGAGAGCCGCGTCGCGCTCCGCGCCTTTCTCCAGCAGCGTCAGCGTGCGCACGAAGTTGCCCTGCAGGTCGACGCGGAGCCGGTCTCCC
>CAYRQC010000411.1:0-3660 GCA_964426265.1 uncultured Phycisphaerales bacterium
CGCCGCCTTCGCCGGACGCGGAAGGACCTTGGATCGCGCTCGCGATCGAGCATCGGCCCGAGCTGCTCGCCCTGCGCGCCGAGCTGCGCGCCGCGGAGGAGGAGGCGTCCGCGGCCGGGCTCACCGTGTTCGACGGCGGCGGCGCGGGAGTGAGCGCACAGCGCGACGGCGACTGGACGATCGGGCCGTCCATCACGACGCCGCTGCCGCTCTTCGACACCGGGTCGCGGCGCAAGGAGATCGCCTTGGCGCGCGTGATCGAGGCGCGCCACCTCCTGGTCGCCGCCGAGCGCACGGCGGTCACCCGCGTGCGCACTGCATTCGAAGAGCTGCGCAGCGCCCGTCGCCGTCTCGATCGCGTCGAGAGTGAGCTCCTGCCGGTCGAGCGGCAGCGCCGCGATCAGGTCGCCGCGGTCTACCTCGCCGGTGAGAGCGACGTCACCGCGTTGCTGCTCGCCGAGCGCGATCTGCGGCAGGCGCAGGAGCGCCAGGTCGCGTTGCAGCAATCGACGGTCACGGCCTGGGCGAAGTTCGAGCAATCAGTGGGAGGCGCCGCGGTCCTGCGTGGCGTGCCCGAGAGCGGGAGCAGCGGCTCTCCAACGGAGGAACGACGATGAGACTGCAACGGCAATCGCCGCAACTTTCCCGGCTCGTCTCGGTCACGGGCGCGCTGCTCTTCGCGTCGCTCCCGGCGTGCGAGCGGTTGAAGCAGATGCGCGGTGGCAGCGGCGCGAGCGAAGGCATTGCCGACGAGCATGCGGGTCACGACCATGAAGGCCACGCCGAAGGCGAGGTCGAGCACCACGACGAGGTGACGCTCTCCGCCGAGGCGATCGAGAAGTACGGCATCGTGGTCGAGCGCGCCGCCCGCCGCGCCGTCGAGCGCCATCTGCGCGTACCGGCGCGCATCGCCTTCAACGCCGATGCGATGGCGCACGTCGGCACTCCGGTGCGCGGCCGCGTCTGCGAGCTCTCCGCCCGCCTCGGCGCGGAGGTGAAGCGCGGCGACGAGCTGCTCGTGATCGAGAGCCCGGAGCTTGGCGCAGCGCAGGGCGATTTCCTGATCCGGCGGAGCGCGGCGCAGAACGCCGAGCCGCAGGTCGAGTTCCTGGGCCACGCGGTGGAGCGCGCGCGCAAGCTCTACGAGGCCGCGCAGGGAATCTCACTCGCGGACCTGCAGAGACGCGAGGCGGAGCTGCACGTCGCGCAGGCCGCGCTCGCGGCGGCGAAGACCGAGCTCGCCGCCGCGGAGAACCGGCTCCATCTGCTCGGCATGTCGCAGGAGGTGGTCGCGCGCCTCACCGAGACCGGCGAGATCGAGCCGCGCTACCACGTGCTCGCGCCGATCGACGGCACCGTCGTCGAGCGCGAGGTGACGCTCGGCCATCTGGTCGACCCGGAGCGCGAGGCGCTGCTGGTGCTCGCCGATCTTTCGCACCTCTGGGTGCTCGCGGACGTGCCGGAAGGACGGCTCGGCGAGGTGTCGATCGGCACGGCCGCCTCCGTCGTCGTCGCCTCCGCGCCCGACCACTCGCACGAGGGCCGGGTGACGATGATCGCGCCGCAGATCGACCCGAACACCCGGTCGGCGCAAGTGCGGATCGAGGTGGTCGAGCGCCACGCCGAGATCCGGCCCGGGGTCTTCGCCGAGGCGGAGCTCGTGCTGCCGGCGAAGAGTGATGGCTTGCCGCCGCCCATCGTCGTCCCCGACGAGGCGGTGCAGACGGTCGAAGGTCGGAGCTGTGTCTTCGTGCCCGTCGCGGACGAGCCGGGCACGTTCACGCCGATCCCGGTCGAGGTCGGCGAGCGGCTCGACCGCGCCGTCGTGATCACGGCCGGTCTCGACGAAGGCCAGGAGTTCGTGGCGAAGGGCGCCTTCATCCTCAAGGCCGAGCTGGGCAAGTCCTCGGCCGAGCATCACCACTGAAGCCGACTGATCGGTGCCAGGCACAAACCCCCCGCCTGAACGGTGCCAGGCACGAACGACCCGCCTGAACGGTGCCAGGCCCAAACCCACCGGCCGCCGCGGAACCATCCCACATGCTCCAGCAACTCCTCCGCCTCTCGATCGACCATCGCCGCGTCGTGATCCTGCTCACGCTCGGCGCGGCCGCGTTCGGCGTCTGGTCGCTTCTCGAGCTGCCGATCGACGCCGTGCCGGACATCACCGGCGTACAGGTGCAGATCAACACGATCGCGCCGGAGCTATCTCCGGTCGAGATCGAGAAGCAGGTCACCTTCCCGATCGAGACGGCGCTCGCCGGCATCCTCGGCCTGACGCACACGCGCTCACTCTCGCGCAACGGCTTCTCGCAAGTGACGGCGGTCTTCGAGGACGACGTCGACCTCTACTTCGCGCGCGTCCAGGTCGGCGAACGGCTGCTCGAGGCACGCGAGAGCCTGCCGCCCGGCGCCGAGCCGCGCATGGGGCCGGTCTCGACCGGTCTCGGCGAGATCTACATGTGGACCGTCGAGTACGACCATCCCGACGGCGCGGGAGCGACGACGCGCATCGGCGATCCCGGCTGGCAGGCCGACGGCGCCTACCTCACGCCCGAAGGCGAGCGGCTGAAGACTCCTCTCGAGCGCGCCGCCTACCTGCGCACGGTGCAGGACTGGATCATCCGGCCGCAGTTGCGCGGCGTGCACGGTGTGGCAGGCATCGACTCCATCGGCGGCTACGTCAAGCAGTACCACGTCCGCCCCGATCCGATGAAGCTGGTGAGCTACGGGCTCGCGTTCCACGACGTGATCGACGCGCTCGAGCGCAACAACGTCAGCACCGGCGCCGGCTACGTCGAGCACGAGGGCGAGTCCTACGTGGTGCGCGCGGCGGGTCGCATCTCGTCGATCCCCGAGATCGAGGAGATCGTCCTCGGGACGCGCGGTGGAACGCCGATCCGCGTCCGCGACGTGGCCACCGTCGGCATCGGCAGCGAGCTGCGCACCGGCTCGGCGAGCGAGAACGGCGAGGAGGTGGTGGTCGGCACGGCGCTGATGCTGGTCGGCGCGAACAGTCGCACGGTCGCCACGGCGGTCGACCGGAAGATGGTCGAGATCCAGCGCACGCTCCCGACCGGCATCCGCGCGAAGACGGTGCTCGACCGCACCAAGTTGGTCCGCGCCACCATCCAGACCGTGGAGAAGAACCTCGCGGAAGGGGCGGCGCTGGTGATCGTGATCCTCTTCCTGCTGCTCGGGAACGTCCGGGCCGCGCTCATCTGCGCGCTTGCGATCCCGCTGTCGATGCTGCTCGCCGCGATCGGCATGGTGAAGGGCCACATCAGCGGCAACCTGATGAGCCTCGGCGCGATCGACTTCGGGCTCGTGGTCGACGGCGCGGTGATCGTCGTCGAGAACACGCTGCGCATGCTCGCCGAGCGGCAGCACGCGCTCGGCCGCAAGCTCGCGCTCGCCGAACGGCTCGAGACCGTGCTCGCGGCGAGCCGTCAGGTGCTCGGCGTCTCGGCGTTCGGGCAGGCGATCATCATCACCGTCTACCTCCCGATCCTCGCGCTCACCGGCATCGAGGGGAAGATGTTCCATCCGATGGCGATGACCGTGATCTTCGCGCTCCTCGCCGCCTTCGTTCTCTCCGTTACGTTCATCCCGGCGGCGGTCGCGCTGTGCATCCACCGCGTCCGCGAGCGCGAGAACCTG
>CAYRQC010000412.1:0-3532 GCA_964426265.1 uncultured Phycisphaerales bacterium
TCACGTTCTGGCCGTTCTTCGGGATCGAGACCAGCCAGCGCATGCGCTTCCTCACCTTCCTCTGGCCATTCTTTCGCTTTCGAACCGAGACGGTGCCGCGAACGGATGAGTCGGGAGCCCACACCGAAGAGGTCTACTGGCACCACGACTTCCTCTGGCCGCTCTATCGAAGCGAGCACGTGCGCGAGTACGACTACCTCCGCCTCTTCCCGTTCTACGCGCGCTACCGGAGCGAGGAGCTCGACAGCGATGCGTTCGCGATCCCGTTGCTCTGGAAGCGGGAGACGCGCGAGCCGGACTGGACGAAGAACACGTTCGACTTCGTGCCCCTCGTCCATTGGGAGCGGAAGCGCTGGAACGTACCCGCGGGCGGGGCGGCGCGCGCTGACGACACGGCGTTCAAGCTCTGGCCGCTCTTCGGAACGCGCACGGAGGCGGGCGCCGAGGAGATGAGGGTGCCGGCGCTGCTGCCACTCGACGTCGAACGTTTCACGGGAGACTTCGAGGCGAACTGGGGACCGCTCTACGAGCTCTGGCGGCAACGCCGCGAGGCCGACGGCTCGACCCGGGGCAACGCGCTGCTGCGCCTGGTCGACTGGGAGGAGCAAGACGGGCGCTCGCGCTTCTCGATCCCGCTGCTCTACTCGCGTGACCACACGCCGCGGCGGACCACCCACGACCTGCTGCTCGGACTGATCCGCTTCGGCAGCGGCGAAGGTGGCGTCGAGCTCAAGCTGCTCGGGATGCCGCTCGTGACCCCGGAGGTCGCCGGTCGGTGATGCGCTTCTTCCTCTTCCTCGGGCGCACGCTGGACGACGCCGTCCAGGGGACCGGCGAGTCGGTCCAGATGCTGGTCACGTCGGCGCTCTTCGTGCGCCACGGCTGGAAGCGCCGGCGCTTCCTCCTCGACCAGCTCTTCACCTGCGGCATCCGGCCGCTGCCGGTCGTCCTCGTGGTCGCGTTGTTCACCGGGATGATCCTCGCGCTCCAAACCGGGATGGAGCTCGACCGCTTCGGCGCCAAGGATCGCATCGCGTCGATCATCGGGCTCGGGCTCTGCCGCGAGATGGGCCCGTTCATGACGGCGCTGATCCTCACCGCGAGCGCCGGCTCGGGCATCGCCGCCGAGCTTGGCACGATGAAGGTGTCGGAGGAGATCGACGCGCTCGAGATCATGTCGATCCGCGTCGAGTCGTTCCTGGTGATGCCGCGCCTCGTCGCGATGGCCGTGGTCACGCCGTTGCTCACGTTCATCACCGACGTCGTCGGTGTCCTTGGCGGCTGCCTGGTCAGCAATACTCGCCTGCGGATCACGCCCGAGCTCTACTTGAAGAACGTGGTCGACTCGCTCTCCTCGTCGATCACGATCGGCGGGCTGCCCAAGGATCTCTACACCGGGCTCGCCAAGGCGTTCGTCTTCGGGATCATCATCGCGACCGTCAGCAGCGCCGCCGGGTTGCGCGCCTCGGGAGGCGCGCTCGGCGTCGGCCGCGCCGCGCGCACCGCCGTCATCCAGAGCTTCGTCCTGATCATCGTGATCGGGTACTACATGACGTCGCTCTTCTACACGTGAGCCCACACGTGGACGCATCCGACGGAACGCCAACCACGGGAGCCGACGGCGAGCCGATCATCCGGCTGGTCGGCGTGAGCAAGGCGTTCGGCAAGAAGAAGGTGCTGGTCGATCTCGACCTCGAAGTACGGAAGGGCGAGACCTTCGTGATCGTCGGCCCCTCCGGCACCGGGAAGTCGTGCACGCTCAAGCTGCTGGTCGGCCTGCTCGCGCCCGACGCGGGCGAGGTCTGGGTCACCGGCCAACGCGTCGATCATGCGCGCCGCCGCGAGCTCTTCGAGATCCGTGCGCGTTGCGGCTACCTGTTCCAGTCGAGCGCGCTCATCAACTGGCTGAACGTCGCGGACAACGTCGCGCTTCAGCTCTCGGAAGCCGGCCGGTTGCGGCCGCGGGAGATCGACCAGGAGGTCGACCGGTATCTCGACATGGTCCACATGCGCGAGTCGAAGCTGCAGATGCCGGCCGAGCTCTCGGGCGGCCAGAAGCGCCGGGTCGCGCTCGCCCGCGTGCTCGCCGGCCAGCCGTCGATCATCCTCTATGACGAGCCGACGGCGGGCCTCGACCCGTTGATGACGACCACCATCGCGAGCCTGATCCGCGACGTGCAGCGCGACCTCGGCGTGACGTCGATCCTGGTGACCCACGACCTGCAGTGCGCCTGGGACGCGGGCGACCGCATCGCCTTGGTCGACGGCGGCAAGGTCGTCTACTGCGCCGACAGCGAAGCATTCCAGCACTCCGACCACCCGGCGGTGGTCAACTTCCGAAGCGGTGGCAAGGCCGTCGCGCACGGAGCCAAATGATGAACACGATTCGCCACACGATCCTCGGGCTGATCTTCTTCGCCACCCTCGTGCTGCTCGGGATCTTCACGATCTACCTCGGCGACTACTCGAGCGGCGACCAACGCATGACGCTTGTCGCCTACTTCCCGATCGTGGACGGCCTGGGCGTGGGCGATCCGGTCATGGTCTGGGGTGTGCCGAGCGGCCGCGTGAAGGAGGTCGCCTTCACGCCGGACAACCCGCCTCCCGAGAAACGGCTGCGGGTCACCTTCGAGGTCGACCACTCGATCGAGCTCAACGGCGGCTACGAGATCGCGATCGGCAGCCCGAGCCTGCTCGGCGGCAAGCAGCTCGAGGTGATGACCGGGACCGGCGCGCCGCTCGCTCCGGATGCATATTCCGACCTCCACGGGAGGTCCGACGCCAACCTCGTCCGCAACTTGAGCAGCCTGCTCGACGACAACCGCGACGACGTGCGTCGCATCGTCCACGGCATCGCTCACATCGTCGATGACCTCGACTCGGGGAAGCGGTCGATCGCGGAGATTGCGCTCACACCGGAGTCGAGCGTCGCCCTCGGCGCCGCGATCGCCAGTGGCCGCGACATCCTCGCGAAGCTCGATCACGGCGAGGGCACGTTCGCGCGCGCACTCAACTCGCCGGAGCTGCACGACCAGTTGCTGGGCTTCTTCACCAACGGCTCGGCGCTGCTCGCGGACGCGCGCGAGAAGCCGGGCGCGCTCCACGCGCTGCTCTACGACGAGTTGATGGCCAAGCGGCTGACGACCGGCGTCGACAGCTTCGCGAGCTTCGGCGAGCGGCTCGCCCACGGTGACGGGTTGATCGGGAAGCTCACGACTGGCGAGTCGGACGCGACCTGGAACGACGTCAAGAAGATTGCCGCGGACGCGAGCTCGCTGGTCGGGGACGTGCGCGCCGGAAAAGGGGCGGTCGGCCGGCTCTTCTCCGATCCGGAAACCGAGCAGCACGTGGTCGCGATCGTCACCAAGTTCAGCGCGCTCGGGACCGACCTCGCCGCGATCACCGACGGGGCGCGGCGCGGCGTCGGGATCCTCGGTCTGCTGGTGGCCGACGGCGAAGCGCGCCGCAAGCTCGAGCGGATCATCGACCAGGTCGGGCGGGCGATCGAGGACGCACGCGAGGCGGCCCCGGT
>CAYRQC010000413.1:0-4660 GCA_964426265.1 uncultured Phycisphaerales bacterium
CGGGTGTCCGTGCCGGATCGACTTTTCCTTCGCCGCGTGCTTGGACACGACCGCGATCGGGAAGTCGACCTCGGCCAGCCGCTTGCACTCGCGTGGGATCATCGCGCTCCCCGGCCGCTCGTGTCCTTCCGCGGTTTTATGGACGGATCCATAGCGCGTTTGGACGCGTCCATATTTTTGGACGGGAGTTCATAAAACGACGTCTTCCGCTCGCCGCGCAGCGCGAGCTGTCCGTGGTCCACGAGGCGAGCAAGGCGACGCCGCGCCTGTAGGCTCGAGACCATGCAAAGCTCGGCGGCGTCCGCGCGAGTGATGCGCCCGTGCTTCTCCACGAACTGCAGGATCAACTGCTCTTGCTGGAGCGGCTCGAACCCGCGCTGGCGCACGTACGCGACGCGGCGACCGAGTCGGCGATAGGTCGCCGCGGAGAGGTGATAGGCGCGCCCCTTCTTCTCGCCCCGCGCCTCGACGAGGCCGACCTCGACCAGGCGCATCAGGCGCGCGCGCGCCTCGGACTCGGGCTTCTGGATGAGCGCCGCTGCCCGGCCGACGTCGAGCTGTCGCTCGCTCGCGAGCTGGTTCAGGATCAGCAGGTCGTCGAGCGCCAGCGGGCGCTGCTTCTGCCCCTCCTCGGCGACGAGCCGCGCGAACTCGAGGCTCGCGGCGCCTCCAGGAAGGAGGAGGACGACACCAGTCTCGTTGCTGCGCTCGTAGCTCGGCGCGGGACGCCCACTGCGAAGCTGCTCGAAGAAGATCGTGTCGACGCCGCGAGCCGTACGTTCGACGAGACCGGCGCGCTTGAACGCGTCCGCGAGCAGCGGATTGCGCGGCCGCGGCTCGGTGACGAGCAGGTTGTCGAGCCGCACGCCCTCGGGGAAGCCGCCCGGATTCGAGATCGAGAGGTGGTCGTCGTGCCACTGGACATGCACCGCTCCGAGCTGGATGTAGTCGCGGTGGATCAGGGCGTTCGCCACGGCCTCGCGGAACGCCCGCTCCGGATAGTCGGCGATCCGCAGGCGCACGAGGCCGACGACGACTTCCTGTTCTTGATTGCGCGAACGAAAACGCGCTTCGATCTCCTCCATCGTGCGCAGCAGCGGCCAGCGGAGGAAGTCGTTGACCTTGACTCCTTCGCCCGAAAGCACCTGGAACGCGACCTCGTGAGTCGGCAAGGCCGAGCGCAGCACATCCTCGCGTCCGAACAGCAGGAGCCCGAGCACGCGCACCGCGCGCACCGTGTGATCCGCCTCGACGGCACCGATCGCCTTCGCGAGGTCGAGGTCGCTGAGGGTCAGCAGCGCCTCATCACCTTGGCCGCGGCTCTCGCGCACGAGGCGGCGGAAGCGCGCGAACTCGAGGGGATCGAGGTCGTCCCAACTGGCACCGGGAAAATGCAGCGCCGAGTAATCGAGCAGACCGCGTCCCGCCTGCCACGACTGCATGTCATGGAACGGGAACGGGACGCATGCCGGCTTTCCGTCGCCACCGAGCGCACGGCGCACGTACTTCCCGTCGGCGCGCCCCACCGGAACGCGAGTCGAAGGAACCTCGATGACCAGCACCTCGACCGCGGCGTGGCGAACGAGCTCGGCGCGCACCGTGATCGATGGACGGGTGCGGTTGCTCACCAGCGCAGTGACGCGCGCGAGATCGGTCTGGCCGCTCTCATGACGCGGGCGTGCGCCGGTCACGGAGCCGTCATCCTCGACGCCCACGAGGAGAAACGCCGGGTCACCTCCCGGGCGGTTCGCGAGGCAGACGACGACCTCGACGAGATCATTGTCCGACAACGGCCTCGCCGCCTCGCCCTTGAACTCGACCGCAAGGGTCTCGCCCGCCTCGATCCGCTCGCGCAGTCGCTCCGGCGTCACCACACGCCTCCGTCGGTGTCCCCAGGCTCGCGCAGCTCCATTGGCTGGCGCATCGCATCGACGGCCAGATAGTAGTGATCGACCTTTGACACCTCGTGCCACGGAAAACGGCCAGGGTCGCGGACCGGATCGCGCAGCGTCGGCTGCGTGCTGCAGTCGGTGACGACGTAGAGCCAGTAGCAGTCGTGCCGGTCCTCGGCGATCCGCCGCTCGTTCGGGGTGAGCAGGATCGTCCCCGTCCGCGCGCCGATCCCCTTGACCTCGATGAGACGAAGCTCGCCCGAGGCCGGGTCGAGGCTGCGCAGGTCGTAGCCGAGGTTCTTCTCGTGCACGTCGTCGACGATGCGTCCGGCGCGCCGCTCATAGTCGATCACTGCCTTCATCGCGATCGACTCGGTGATCGGGTTGGAGCGCAGGTTCTTGATGTCGGGCGACTCGCGCGCGGGGTGCGGGAGGATGAGGGCGCTCGTCAGGAGCTCGACGGCCTGGAGCGTCAGCGCCCGCTGCTGGCCGATCTCCTTCATCCGCCGCTCGCGTCGGACGGTCAGCTCGGCGTGGCGCGCCTCGGCCATGGCCTGGCGCCCCTCCGCGCCCTGCACGCCCTGCTCCACTTCCATCGACCCGCGCCCGATCTCTTCATCGGCGCGGTGCAAAAGCTCCGTGAGCGAGAGCTCGACGTGCGTGGCAACGCGATCGAGCTCGGCGACGCGCTCCTTCCGGACGTCGTCGAGGAACGGTTGCAGCGCGTTCTGCTGCAGCCACTCGAATGCCTCCGGCCGGGATGCGACGGCGTCGAACGGGGGTGGCTCGGCGGCAGGCGAGAGGTCCCCGAGGACGGTCGGCTCGGCGGCACGGCACGCTCCGGCCGCATCGATCTCGACGGCGAACATCCGCTCGTGGATGACCTGGCCCATGCCGTCGACGACCCGCGCCCGGTAGAAGTCGACGCGAGCCGGCGCTTCATGTCGCAACGAGTGGAAGCAAGCTCCCGACTGGAACGGCTCGCGCGCGAGCGCCAGCGTGTGACGGCGGACCGCCTCGAAGAGCGGATGGCCGGGCGTCACCCACTCGAGGTTCTGCTTCTCCGCCGTCTCACGATCGGTCGAGAGCCGCGGGTAGCGGTTGGCGAGCGCCGCCAGCTTCCAGCTCGGATCCTGCTCGCAGAGGCGCAGTGCCGGCGGCGTGCGGCCCGAATCGAACGTGTGCGTGAGCTTCGCGACCGGCTTGAGCTGCAGCGTCGCGTACTCGGCGGTCTGGCGCAGGAAGCGGGCGATCGTCTCGGGGACGACGCGGCGCTCCTGCGCGCGCGCGCGCCGCTCGATCAGCATCTCGAGGTTGAGCTTCTTCGACGCCAGCCCTTCGAGCGCGTTCTGGCAGATCGCCCGGAAACGGCTCTCGTCCACCTTGTCGAGGAGTTGCTCCTCGAGCTCGGCATCGCCAAGCCGACCTGCGTAGTAGTCGCGCAAGACGCGCTCGACGTGCGACGCGGGAAGAACCTCGCCGACGACGTTGAACACCGCATCATCGTCGAGCGCATCGCGGATCTGATCGAGCTTCTCGAGAAGGCGTTGGAGGACCCGCCCTTCGATGGTGTTGGTCGCGACGAAGTTGAAGATGAGGCAGTCCTTGTGCTGCCCGTAGCGATGGATGCGGCCCATCCGCTGTTCGAGTCGGTTCGGGTTCCACGGAATGTCGTAGTTGAAGAGCACGTGGCAGCACTGGAGGTTGATCCCCTCGCCGGCGGCCTCGGTCGCCACGAGGATCTGGATGGAACCTTCCTTGAACTGCTGCTCGGCATGGAGCCGCGTGCCTGGCTCTTCGCGCGACCCGGGCTTCATGCCGCCGTGGATGAAGCCGACCTTGAAGCTCCACTGGCGCAGCCGCTCGACGAGGTAGTCAAGCGTGTCCTTGAACTCGGTGAAGAGCAGCAAGCGCTGGTCGTGGCGGCCGAAGAAACCTTCATCCTGGAGGAGGCGCCGCAGCCGGGCGAGCTTCGCCTCCTCGCCGGAATCCTCGACGCGCTTCGCCTGGATGGCGAACTCCCGAAGTCGCGCGATCTCGTCCTGCACCTGGTCGGGATCGCGCGCGAGCGTGACGTGGTCGAGGGACCGCTCGAGCTTCTCGCGATCGGCGTCTTCCATCTCGTCCAGGTCGGCGTCGTCGGGAACGTCGATCGAACCGCGACGGGCGCTCGCGAGCGGCTCCTTCGCGGCCTTCTCCAGCCGCTCGACGCGGTTCTCGAGCGACCGGCGCAACGAACGCGTGCTCGACGCGAGGCGCCGCTGGTAGAGCGCCATGAGGACGCCGACGGCGCGCGCGCGCGGATCGCCCTCGTTCTCGGCGGCGCGCGTGCTCTGCTGCTTCACGAAGCGGGTGATCGTGCTGTAGAGATCGAACTCGGCGCCGTCGATCTGGAAGTCGATCGTATGGGGGATTCGCTTGGTGAAGATCGCGCGCGCGCGCCACCTCCCGTCGGGCCCCGGCTCGGGGAAGTAGACCATCGCCTCTTTCGTGCGGCGCAAATAGAAGGGCGCGCTGCGGTTCGCCATCGCCTGCCGGATCGACTTGACGTCAGCGTAGGCGTCGCGATCGAGCAGTTGCAGGAAGAGGCTGAAGTTCAGCGGATCGCCGCGATGCGGCGTCGCCGTCAGCAGCAGCAGATGATCGGAGCTGTCTCGCAGGATCTCGCCGAGGCGATAGCGCTGGCTCTTGCGCGCCTCGTCGCTGGCGGACATCCGGTGTGCTTCATCGACGATCACGAGATCCCAGTGGATCTGCTTCAGACCGGG
>CAYRQC010000414.1:0-5603 GCA_964426265.1 uncultured Phycisphaerales bacterium
CGGTGATTCGCCAAAGTGTGCACGGCGCCACTCACCAGCCACCCATCCGCGGGAGCGAAACGGCAGTCCCCATGAATCCTCCGCCCATCATGAACCCACCGCAACCGATGGCCCTCCCCGAGCAGAAGCGCGAGACCCGGATCGTCGTCAACGACCTCTCGATCGAGGTGGCGACGGTGAACGGGACCGGCAGCCAGTCGGCGAACAACATCCTCGCCAAGTCGCTGTTCCGGATGGGCGTCCCGATCAGCGCGAAGAACCTCTTCCCGTCGAACATCCAGGGGCTGCCGACCTGGTTCACGATCCGCGTGAACAAGCACGGCTACACGGCGCGCAAGAAGGAGCTCGACTGGCTGATCGGCATGAACGCGACGACGTGGGAGAAGGATGTCGCGGCGCTGCGGCCCGGCGCCGTGGTGATGTGGAACAGCAACGAGCTCTCCGATGCGCCGGTGAAGGCGCGGCCTGACCTCGTCGCCTACCCGATCCCGATGGCCGACCTCATCAAGGCGACCGGCGCCGACGCGAAGCTCAAGAAGATGTTGGTGAACATGGTCTACGTCGGTGCCTGCACCGAGCTGCTCGGGATCGAGCAACCGGTCGTGCTGCAGGTCATCAAGGACAACTTCAAGAGCAAGCAGAAGGCGGTCGACGTCAACGTCCAGTGCCTGCAAGCCGGGATCGACTACGTCAAGCAGAACCTGCCGAAGAAGGATCCCTACCGCGTCGAGCGGCTGAACGCAAACGACAACAAGATCCTGATCGAGGGCAACACGATCGCCGCGCTCGGTTGCCTGGTCGGCGGCTGCACGGTGATGGGCTGGTACCCGATCACGCCCAGCTCCTCGCTCGCCGAAGCGCTGATCAGCCTGGCCAAGAAGCACCGCGTCGATGGCGCGACGGGCTCGATCCGGTTCGCCGACGTGCAGTGCGAGGACGAGCTGGCGTCGATCGGCTTGGTGATGGGCGCCGGTTGGGCGGGCGCGCGGTCGATGACGACGACCGCCGGCCCCGGGATCAGCTTGATGTCGGAGCTGATCGGCTTTGGCTACTACGCGGAAGTGCCGGGCGTGATCTTCGACGTGCAGCGCGTCGGGCCGTCGACCGGGCTGCCGACGCGCACGGCGCAGGGCGACATCATCGCCGCGGCGTGGTGCTCGCACGGCGACACCGAGCACCTCGTCCTCTATCCGGGCAGCCCGGAAGAGTGCTACGAGTTCGCGCGCATCGCGTTCGACTACGCCGAGCAGTTCCAGACGCCGGTGCTGGTGCTGCTCGACCTCGACCTCGGCATGAACTTCTGGATGGCCGAGCCGCCGCAATACCCGACCGACGCCTTCAAGCGCGGCAAAGTGCTGACGGCGGAGCGGCTCGACGAGCTGAAGCAACAGGCGAAGAAGTGGGGTCGCTACGCCGACGTCGATGGCGATGGCGTGACGTGGCGGACCATCCCGGGTAACGCGCACCCGGATGCCGCCTACTTCACGCGCGGCTCCGGCCACGACGAGTTCGCCCGCTACACCGAGGATCCAGAGGCGTACCGCCGCAACCTCGACCGGCTGAAGAAGAAGCTCGAGACCGCGCGGCTCGCGATGCCGCGGCCCAAGCTGGAGACCGTGGCGGGCGCGCGGATCGGGATCATCGCGTTCGGCTCGACCCACAACGCGATGCGCGAGGCGCGCGACCAGCTCGACGCTGCCGCCCTGAAGACCGACTATCTGCGGCTCGTCGCGAGCCCGCTGCCGACCACCGAGATCGAGGCGTTCCTGAGCAGCCACGATCGCGTCTACACCGTGGAGCAGAACCGCGACGGCCAGATGGAGACGATGATCCGGGCGGTCGTGCGCGGGCCGGGCCTGGTCGAGAAGCTGCGCAGCGTTCGCCACTACACCGGCTATCCGATCGACGCACGCACGATCAGCGACGGGCTGCTCGCGCAAGAGCGTCCGAAGTGAGGCAAACGAATCCATGACTACCGCGACGACCGAGAAGACCAACCGCAACGGCTACAAGATCAGCGACTACCAGGGCCTCCCGACGACGCTCTGCAAGGGTTGCGGCCACGACAACATCACGCGCAACATCATCCAGGCCTACTTCGAGCTGGGGATCGCGCCGCACAACGTCGTCAAGACGTCGGGGATCGGCTGCTCGAGCAAGACGCCCGCCTACTTCATCCACCGCGGGTACGGCGTCAACGCGGTGCACGGGCGGATGCCGTCGATCGGGCTCGGGGCCAAGCTCGCCAACCATGAGCTGGAGATCATCGGGGTTTCGGGCGACGGCGACTCGGCCTCGATCGGGATGGGGCAGTACTGCCACGCGATCCGCCGCAACCTCGACATGGTCTACGTGATCGAGAACAACGGCGTCTACGGGCTCACCAAGGGCCAGTTTTCGGCGACCGCCGAGCGCGGGGCGAAGAGCAAGACGGGTGAGGAGAACACTCTCAGCGACATCGACCTGTGTGCGCTGGCGATCACGCTCGGCGGCACGTTCGTCGCGCGCGGCTTCTCGAACGATCCCAAGCAGATGGTCGCGCTGGTGAAGGCGGCGGTGGCGCACAAGGGGACGTCGATGCTCGACGTCGTCTCGCCCTGTGTCACCTTCAACAACCACGAAGGCTCGACCAAGTCGATCCACTACGTGATGGAGCACGACATCCACCTGAACGAGGTCGGCTTCGTCGCGGCGTGGGAGCAGCCGGTCGCCGAGGTGAAGCCGGGCGAGGCGATCGAGATCCCGCTGCCCGACGGCAGCCACCTCGTGGTGCGCGGCGTTGGCAAGAGCTACGACCCACACGACAAGATGGCGGCGTTCCAGGTGCTCGATGAGTCGCAGAAGAAGGGCGAGATCCTCACCGGCCTCATCTACATCGCCGAGAAGGAGCCCGACTTCAGCACCGCGCTCAAGGTCGTCAACGCCAAGCCCCTCAGCCAAATGAACGAAGCCGACTGCCGCCCGCCGAAGGAAGCCTTCGACAAGTACCTCAGCAGCTTCCGCTGATTCCACGGCTGGCCGGCGTACCGATCCGGGATCCGTACGCCGACGTTTTCCGCACCCTCCCGCACGGCTCGCCGGGTCGGTGATCAGCGCTGCCAGAGCTCCTCAGGTTCGTTGCATTGCTTGGCGGCCCACCGCGCCAACACGAAGAGGAAATCGCTCAGGCGGTTCAGGTACTTGAGGGTGTTGGCGTCGGTCGGCTCACGCTCCGCGAGTGCCACGGCGAGTCGCTCCGCGCGGCGACAGATCGTCCGGCAGAGGTGGAGCTCGGCGCCGAGCCGCCCCCCGCCCGGCAGGATGAACTCGGTGAGTGGACCAAGAGTCGCGTTCATCTCGTCGATCCGCTGCTCGAGCCGCTCGATCTCGCGTGCGCTCACCACTTTCATGGCCGCCGGCCGCTTCGCGAGCAGACACGCCAGATCGGAGCCGACGAGGAAGAGTTCGTTCTGTACGTCGCGCAGCCACTCGTCGATGGTCGCACGACCGGGCGGACCGTCCGGCCGCGAGCCGTCCGGCCGCGAGCCGTCGGTGCGCGCGCGGTTGGTCGCGCGCGCGACGCCGAGCGCCGAGTTGAGCTCGTCGACGTCGCCGTAGGCGGCGATCCGCAGGTCGGACTTGCGCAGCCGCTCACCGGTCACGAGCCCGGTCTCGCCGCCGTCGCCAGTCCGCGTGTAGATCTTCGTCAGCCGGAATCGCTCTGCCACGTCGCACTCCTCCCTCGCCGCCCTCAGCTCCAGTTGAAGAGGTCGAAGCCCGACCCGCTCCGCTGGTTGTTCTCGAAGCAGGTGAAGTCGATCAGGAAGGTCGCCGCGAACAGGAGCTTCCGGACCGCCGGGTCGAGCTCCGGCTCGGTGAACTCGATCCCGAAGTGGTCGGCGTCGGTGAACCACTCGGTGAGCAACCCCCGCCACTCCTTGCGGATCAACGCCACCTCGTGCCCCTGCATCGAAACGCGAAACGTCCCGCTGAAGCGGAGCCGGTCGAGGAAGCCGCGCTCGATCGTCAGCAGCTCGGCGCCGCTCGCGTCGTGCATCGCGAAGCCGATCTTGAACCAGCGGAGTTGCCGCACGATCCGCCCCGCGAACCGCCCCTCCTCCACGAGCGTCACCTCCTGGAAGAACCAGCGGAACGGCTTCTCGATCCGCGCCAGCTCGCGGCCGTCGAGCGCCAGCACGTGCAGCGTCGCCGCGCGACAATGGCCGAGCAACTGCCGCCCGATCCAGCGCCCGAACCCGCTCCCCTCCTCGGCGACGCGCGCCACCAGCTCGCCGCGCTCGTCGACCACCTCGTACCGGTTGCGCGCCTCGTAGCCGAGCAGGATCTCCGACCACTCCTTCACCTGTCGCACCAGCAGCCGCGAGCAGTTCACCAGTGGGTCGAGCACGCCAGCCCTCCGATCGGGAGCGCGTCCGTATGATCGCCGCCCCGCCGATCCTACGCGGAGCCCTGCATGTCGTGCCCCGTCCTCGCGTTGCCCTTGCTGCTCTGCCTCGCGCACCCGCTCCCCGCCCAGCAGCAAGAGCACCCGGCCGGCGAGCCGCTCCTCTACCGCTTCGACGCCGAGCGCGAGCTCGCCGACTTCGAGGTCCTCACCGGCACGTGGTCGATCTCGTCGGGAAGCCTCTGGTGCACGACCAAAGGTCCGCGCGAGGAGCTGCGCTGGCGGCGCAGGCTCACGCCGAAAGGGAGTGCGTCGATCAAGCTGCTCGGCGCCGGCCGTGTCGGGATCGCGCTGCGCGCCGGGGAGCAGGAGGCGCTCGTCCGCATCGACCGCGCCGAAGGGCGGGTCGGTGTCGAAGCGGACTCACGGGTGCTGATCGAACGGCCGTTCGAGAGCAAACCGGGCGACGCGATCGCACTCCGCGTCGAGTGGCTGCTCGACCAGCTCGCGATCCGCATCGGCGACGACGAGCCGTTCGTCGTGACGCGACCCGACGCGAAGGCGCCCTTCGACGGCCTCGCGATCGTGTCGCTGAAGTCGCAGCCGCGCTTCGACGAGCTCACCGTCGAACGGGATGCCCCCGCCGGCGAGCCGCTCGACAACACGAAGGGGGCGACCCTCACCGAAGGGCAGCGCATCACCATCGAGCGCTCGACCCAGCTCCTCGAAGCCGGCGATGCCAATGCCGCCTTCGAGCTGATCGAGGCGACGATTCCGACCCCGACTGCGAAGGGAGCGGCGCCGTGGCCGGCGGCGCTGCTCGCCTTGCTGCAACGGGTCGGCAACCACCGGGCGGCGCTGCTCCACAAGGAGCCGCTCGCGGCGCTGGTCGCCGCGGCGCAGCTCCCGGCGCGCGACGGAAGTGCGCTGCTCGTGCTGCCGCTGCGTCCCGGATGGCGCGCCGAAGCGTTGGAGATCCCCCGCACCGACGGTCCGGTCTTCGTGCTCCATTGCGATGACCCGAAGCTCGACGTCGAGATCTTCCGCTACGACCAGAAGCTCAAGTACTGGTTCGGACGCGATCCGCGGCTCGTCTACAGCTCCGGGGGCGGTGGCGCGACGCTCGGCCGTGCGCGGGCCGACGAGAAGAAGGACCTGCACGCGAAGGCCGACTTCACCACCGCATTCGACAAGTGCGCGGTCGAGCTCGACGACGAGA
>CAYRQC010000415.1:0-4267 GCA_964426265.1 uncultured Phycisphaerales bacterium
CGGCGCGGCGATGGGTTTCTGTGTCTTCAACCAGGTCGCGATCGCGGCGCGTGCGTTGCGTGAACGGCACGGGCTCGAGCGCGTCGCGATCCTCGACTTCGATGTCCATCACGGCAACGGCACGCAACACACCTTCGAGCCCGACCCGACCGTCTTCTATGCGAGCCTGCACCAGTGGCCGCTCTACCCCGGCACCGGCGCCGCGAGCGAACGCGGCAGCGGTCCCGGCGAGGGCGCCACACTCAACTGCCCGCAACCACCCGGCGCCGGTGAGCGCGAGTGGCTCTCCGCCATCGAGCGCGAGGTGCTGCCCGCGCTCGCGCGCTTTCAACCACAGTTCCTGCTCCTCTCCGCCGGCTTCGATGGCCACGCGGCCGATCCGCTCGCGCAGCAGAAGCTGCAGACGAGCAGCTACCGCCGGATCACCGACCTTTGCACGGCGTTCGCGCACGACCATTGCCACAGCCGGATCGTCTCGATCCTCGAAGGTGGCTACGACCTCGCCGCGCTCGCCGACTCGGCGCACGTCCACCTCGAGGCGCTGCGCGACGCGCCCTGACGGAAGTCGGATCGCCGCGGCATTCCCACTCGACGCCGGCGCAACCAGCTCTGGCACTCCGCGTGCATCGGGGTCAGCGCATTCAGGCGAAGAATGCGAAGCCGCCGGCGATCACCATCCAGATGACGTCACCGAGCTTGTCCGCGGCAAGTCGCATGCTCGCCCACGTGGCGCTTTCCGGGATGACGGTGAGCGCCATCGGGAAGAGCACTTCATTCTCCTTGTGGATGTGGTCGCGCAACATGCCGGCGAGCGTGCCGGCCGGCTCGGCGATCGTCTCGGTTCCCGGGTTGGGTAGCTGTGCCGCGGCAAGCAGCCGGTGTTTCCAGGTGCGCAGCTCCTCGTGCTCCCGACGCATGATGCGAGGCGGCATTGCGATGCCACGCGCCTCGAGCGCCGGGAAGAGCACCTGCTCCTCGCGCTGGTGATGCGGCTCGGCGGCCACCAGGCCCTCGGCGAGCTCGCGGATCGTCGTGGCGATCGTGCGCGCCTCCGG
The DNA here is from genome assembly GCA_964426265.1 of uncultured Phycisphaerales bacterium. GTDB lineage: Bacteria > Planctomycetota > B15-G4 > B15-G4 > SIAN01 > SIAN01. The sequence continues at coordinate 1,056 of CAYRQC010000415.1, forward strand.
AGTGCCGGCGGCATCCCGATACTCCTCGACCAGGCCGTCGAGCCGGTCGAGCTGCGCGAGGAGTGCGTCATGCTCGGCGAGCAGGCGGCGGATCAGGTGGTCAGGGGCGAGCTTCTGGAACTGGGACATCGCTGAGCCCGAGTTCCCCGAGGCGGCGAAGGCACTCATTGCGACCTCCGATTTCATGGTGCGTGTGGTCCTCGGGGGTATGTGCAAGGTCCGTGCCGACAGCGGCCGCGCGGCACGTCCCACTGCCGCGACGGCGCGGTCGAGCAACGCGGGAAGCCTTGCCCTGTTGATCGGGAACGCGCAAACATCGTCACCGCAGTGCTTCGCTCGCGCGCGTGAGAAACAACAGCGCGAAGCAGGTGTTGGAGATCGACGTCTCCGCGCCATCGTCCCAGCTCCCGTCGTCGTGCTGGGTGGAGAGGAGGTAGGCGGCGCCCTGCCGGTACCAGTCGTCGGGCAGGCCGTTGGTGCGGTGCGCTCCGTGGGCCGGTTCCGCGTCGCCTACGCGCTCGACCGCATAGAGGCCGTAGAGCAATCGGCCTTCCTGGTAGGCGCTGCCGCGGTTCTCACGAACCGAAAAGTGGTCGTGCAGCCAGGTACTCGCGCGCGCGGTGGCCGCTGACAAGGCCACGGTCGGATCGGTCACGCCGCGGTTCGTCTCGATACCCGGTGATACCGAGCCGAAGCGGTCGCGCGCCAGCAGCAGGCCGTGCAATCCACTCGCGGTCATGCTGGCGTAGCTCTGTGACTCGCGGTCGGCGCGATAACCGAAGCCGCCATCCTCGTTCTGGGCGTGCAGCCACCACGTGGCCGCTTTCGCGATTGCCTCGTGCGAGACGTCTACACCCGACTTCTGGCAGGCGGCGAGGCCGAGCAGTGCATAGGCCGAGTTGGAGTGGTCGCCAAGCACTGGCTGATCGTCCGGCTCCGCGGGACCGTAGGTCCACTGGCCGTTCGCGAGCTGACTGGTCTCGAGGAAACGTGCGCACTCCTCCATCTTGGGCCGCAGATCGACGGCGTCGAGGCGCGCAAGTGCACAGGCGCGCAGGGCGGCGCGATAGGTGCCGGGCGGCGGGACTTCCACGAGCTGGGCGAGCAGCGCCGCGACGTCGGCATCGCTGCGACGCAATCCCGTGCAAGCCCACGCATACAGCACGATCTCATCGGGTGCGAAGCGCGGTGCCGCAGTCCAGCCGCTCCGCCACGCATTGCGCAGGAACGAGGCGCCGCGCAGTACGGCGAGACCGACGGCATCGGGAGTGGGTTCAACGGCGCTCGTCGCCGTTGCCTCTCGGCCGGCGTCTGGCGCGTGATCGTCGGCGGGAGGGGCGTGCCCGGCGAGTCGATCGAGCGCCGTTTGGAGGCGGGTCGCGAGCTTGGTCGCGCTCGTGAATCCGAGGAGCTTGTCGAGTGGCTTGCCGTCCGGAGCGAGCAGACGCACGTCCGGGAGCGGCTGCACAGCGTACTGCTTCGCCAGCGCCGGCTCGGCATCGTGATCGACCTTGATCAGCACGAACTGCGCGAGCAACTCCGTCAACGATTCGTCGGGATACGTCACGGTATCCATCTGCACGCATGCACCTCACCACAGCGCATGGAAGTCGAGCAGCACCGGCTGGCCTCGCGCACGGGCAAGCTTCATCCCTTCGGCGTAGTGATTCCATGGAAGCGTCGAGGCCGGTGGTGGAGGCGGAGCGGCGGCGCTCGTGCTCGGCTGGGTGCCGTTGCGGGGCGGCCCGTGCGCCAGCACCTCGAGGATCGCGTCCACGCTCGGCCGATCGGGCGGGCTGGTGCCGTGATACGAGTAGACGACCTGGCCTTCCTTCCCGACTACGATGGTCGCCGGCTCGCTCACCGGGAACGGAAACGCTTCCGGTCGCGGATCGAAGGCGATGGAGAAGGCCCGGCAAGCGGAGAAGTCGGTGTCGAGGACCACCGGGAACGGAGCCGTGAAGTTCGGATCGGGATGGTCACTGTCGGAGGCGCCGACTCTCTCGAGGAAGCCTCGCACCTCCTTGGCCCCGGGCAGCACGGCCAGCACCTCGACGCCAGCGTCCTTCAATCGCGCATAGTTGGCCTTGTAGGCGCGCATCTGTTGACTGCAGTAGTAGCAAGCGAAGTCGCCCTTGAAACCACGCATGAAGAGGAGGACGAGCGACCGTTCTCCGCGGTAGGCGGAGAGCCTGACGGGCATGCCTGCCGCGTCGACGAAGGTCGCGTCGGTCGCCACTTCAGCGCGCGGCGTCTGCGCGGTCGCCATCGACCCCAACACGGCAACCGCGACGGCAAGACGGAGCAGCGAGGGCTGCGGTTGCAAGCGGCTCATGTCGCTGTGTCTCCTGCGGTTGTGTCGCGTCGTCGCGTCGCGAGTCCTGGCGATCGGCTCGACACCACTTCGTGACTTCGCTACTCCACTACTTTGCTATTTGTGCTGTGCGTCGAGTCCCGACTTGACGGCACGCGCGAGCTCCTCCGCCGGGCCGATTCCCCAGTAGTGCAGGAAGATCGCCTTGGGTGATTCCCCTTCCATGTGGCTGTGGATTGCGACGATGTTCACGTTGGCCTTGCGCAACGCCCGCAGCACCGACTGGAGCTCACCGTCGAATGTCACGAAGTCACCGTCGACGATCGCGTGCTCGGCGCTACCGGCGAACGCCGCCCAGGTGTTGACGCCCATCTCCTTGCCGACCTCGCAGCCGCACGCCGACTGGGTCGAGCGGCCGATGACGACCTTGAACATGCCGTCCTTGGCCTGACCCTTGGCACCCAAGATCGCCTCGATCGGGTCGCCCGCGATCGAGCTCGTCGGTGGCAGCGCGGTGCCCGCGAACGACTTGCGCGGTTCGGGTGCGGCGTCGCGCACAACCCTCACCTGATCGAATGCCTTGCGCACACCGGCGGCCAGCTCCTCGGCCTTGCCTTCACCGCCGATGTGCATGAAATAGACCTTCGGCTCGTCGAAGAAGAAATGGTTGTGCAGCGCCGTCACGCTGAGGCCGGCGTCGAGCAGTGCGCTCATCACGGGATTCACCTCATCTTGGAGCAGGACGAGATCGCCCATCACCATGGCGGGTGCCTTCTGTCCGGTCTTGAAGGCGGCCCACGACGTGAGCCCCATGAATGGCGGCATCACCCAACCATCGACGGCGACCTTGACGTCCGTGCGCGGCGCCGTGACCTTGAATACGCCCTCCTTCTCGTTG
>CAYRQC010000416.1:0-5359 GCA_964426265.1 uncultured Phycisphaerales bacterium
CGGGCACCGTCAGCGACAGCCCAAACAGCAGGTGGCGGTAGCGCGCGCCGTCGATGGCGAAGACGATCGGGGTCTCGCCGACCTTCACTTCCTTGTCGCCGTGGCGATAGGAGACGATGTCGATCTTCATCGTCATGCCGAGGCCGACCGAGTTGAAGACGCGCGCGATCTCCGTGCTCTTCAGCGAGTCGGCGGCGAGCCGCAGGTGGCCGGCGTCGACGCCGCCGTGGCCGAGCGTCCCGTCGAGCGCGTACCACTTGCCGCCGAGCGAGATCTCGGCCCACATGTGGCCGCCCCAGATGCCCTGGAAGTAGAGGAAGCCGACGGCCACGCGCGCCGGGATACCGACGGCGCGGCAGAAGCCGGCGAGCAGCACACCATGCTCGGTGCAGTCGCCCGACTTCGTCTCCATCACCTTCACGGCGGTCTCGAACAGGGAGCCCATGCCCTTGTTGCTGATGTACTTGCAGGTGAACTGCTCGAGCTTGCAGGCGGCTTTCCAGGCGTCTTTCTCGTCGCCAATCGCCTCGACAGCGAGCGCGATGAGGCGCGCGTTGTCGCTTTCGATCTGGAGGTTCGGCTCGAGGCATTCACGCTCGTAGTCGGTGAGGTTCGCGAGCGGAAGTGTGAAGCTCTCCGTCGGGACCACCTTCTGGACGCGCAGCACCAGGTCCTCTTTCGAGGTGCGCTTGACCACGGTTTGCCGCTCGTCCTCCAGCGCCGGGAGCGGGGAGTCGGCATCGGTCGCGGTGACGTGCAGCACGATCTCGTCGGTCCGATAGGGGTCGGGCAGTCGGACGTTGGTGCGGGGCGAGATCAGGTCGAAGACCTCGGGCGTCTCCGGGTTGGCGAAGGCGGCGACGCAGACCGCCTTGGTCGAGCGGACGGTGGTGAAGTGGAGGTTCATCATCTTGATCGAGGTCATCAGCGTCTGGCCGTCGGGCTCGAGATAGGTGTCGGTGATCATTCCCTCCTGGATGTCGATCGTGTTGCGCAGATGGAGCAGCTCGCGTTGGCCGAGGCCCGGCACCTCGATCGTCGTCGGCCCGAGGTTCTGGTAGCTCAACACCATCGCGCCCGAGTCGGGTTGCCACGTCGCGATCGTGAACTCCTTCGTTCCGGCCTCGGCCATCTTGCACACCCGGCGATCCGCGGCCTCCGGCCCGAGCCACTCCTTCTTCCAGTCGATCGTTTGCACCTGGGGCAGACCGGCGATCTTGCGGGTGACCTCGGCGCGATCGCCCGAGACCACCGCGTGCACGGTGGACTTCGACGCCGACGTGTTGTCTTCCGAGCTGACCTCGAGGATCTGGCCGTTCGCGTCTTCGACGAACACGACGCCCTGGATCATGCTGGTGTTGCTACCGAGGCGGTTCAGCGTCATCGAGGAGTCGGTGGCCGTCTGGGTGAGCTTCCGTCCGTCGCGCTCGATCACCTCCGACACCACGTGGACGAAGCCGACCTTGGCGGTGTCCATGTACTGGAGCTGCCATTCGTCGCTCGGTTGCAGCTCGATCGGGGTGCTTTGCACGGCGAGCGGTGTGGTCCGCTCGGCGACGGGCGTTGCTTGCTCAGCGACCGGCGTTGTTGGTGTCGCGACTGGCGCACTCGCCGTGTTCGTCGTGCTCGGTGCCCCGGCCGCGGGTGTCTGCGCGACCTGTGAGCAGGCGAGCAGCGAGAGCAGGCCGATGGCGAAGGCGGTGGCGCGTAGGAAGGGAGAGCGCATTTGGGCGGGCCTCTCGAGCGAAGAAGTACGAGGAAGGTCGTCGGCGATTGGCGCGGGAAGCGTCCACACCACGACGGGACGGCGAGCTTACGCGAGCGACGCTACAGCTCCGACGGCTCCCCCTCGGCCAGGAACTTCGCGGCCGCGCGCACGCGGCGGACGCTCTTCTCCTTGCCGAGCAGCTCCATCGATTCGAGCAGCGGGGGCGTCGCCGATTTGCCGGTGATCGCGACGCGCAGCGCCATGAAGAGGTCGCCCACCTTCACGCCGAGCTTGCCGGCCAGCTCGCGCAGCGCCGGCTCGTCGCGCTCGTGCTTCACGTCGCTGTTCTGGTCGAGCAGCGTCGCGCACGCGGTGAGCACGTTGGCGAGCTGCGCCACCCCGAGCTTCGCGCGGCGGAACGCCTCCTTGGTGAGGACGATCTCCTCCTTCCAGAAGTAGTCGGTCCACTCGTCCCATTCGGAGAGCTTCTTCATCCGCTCCTGGATCAGCGGCACGATCTTCAGCACCAGCGCGCGATCGAGCTGGCGGGCGCGCCCCTCGGGCGGGCCGTCGTTCGCGAGCCAATGGATCAGACGGTCGGCGAGCCCCTCGACGCTCTGGCGGCGGATCCACTCGCCGTTCAGCCACTCGAGCTTCATCAAGTCGAAGACCGGTCCGCCGAGCGAGATCTTGGTGAGATCGAAACGGGCGAGCAGTTGCGCGCGATCGAAGACCTCGCTCCCCTCGCCTTCGGCCGGCGCGAAGCCCATCAGCGCCAGGAAGTTGACCATCGCTTCCGGCAAGTAGCCCTGCGTGCGGTACCAATCGAGCGACGTGGGATTCTTGCGCTTGCTGATCTTCGAGCGGTCGGAGTTGCGCAGCAGCGGCAGATGGCAGAAGAGCGGCGGCGGCCAGCCGAACGCCTGATAGAGCAGCACGTGCTTGGGCGTCGACGGGATCCACTCCTCGGCACGCAGCACGTGGGTGATGCCCATCAGCCGGTCGTCGACGACGTTGGCGAGGTGGTAGGTCGGGAAGTGGTCCGACTTCATCAGCACCTGGTCGTCGATCTCGGTGTGGCTGAACTCGATGTCACCGCGCAGGAGATCCTTCACGATCGTCTTGCCCGACTTGTCGACCTTCAGCCGGACGACGAACTTCTCGCCGGCGGCCGCGCGCGCGGCCGACTCGTCCTTGGCGATCGCGCGGCAGGAACCGTCGTAACCGGGCGGCAGCTTCGCCGCCGTCTGGCGCGCGCGCATCACCGCGAGCCGATCTTCGGTGCAGAAGCAGCGGTAGGCCGCGCCCTGGTCGAGCAGCAACTGGGTGTGGGCGCGGTAGTGCTCGGTGCGCTCCGACTGGCGGTAGGGGCCGCAGGGGCCGCCGATGTCGGGCCCTTCGTCGTAGCTCAAGTCGAGCCACTTCATCGCCCGCATGATCGACGCCTCGCTCTCGGCGGTGCTGCGCGTCTGGTCGGTGTCCTCGATGCGCAGCAGGAACTGGCCGTGGTGCTGGCGCGCGAAGAGCCAGTTGAACAGGCCGACGTAGGCGGTGCCGACGTGCGGGTCGCCGGTCGGGCTCGGGGCGATGCGGACGCGGACGGGGGCGGCCATTGCTTGCTCACTTCGAATAAAGGGGGCGGGAGTCTACCGCGCGGTAGAAAGCGCGGCCGCTTCGGAGGCTCGGGAGGTGGCACGTGCGCGGTCGCTGGCTGGTGATCGGGGTGATGGCGCTCGGCGTGGTGCTCGCCGTGGTGGCGAGCGTGATGCGCGGCCGGCGCGGTGCGACCTTGCCGCTCAAGCCGGGAACGGTGCTCGTCATCACGGTGGGGCACGGACACCTGCCCCTCGGCCCGTTCGCGAGCGAGGCGATCGAGTTCGCCGAGGTGCATGGGGTGTCGTCGCAGCCGGCGGCGACGCGTGGGGCGCTGCTCTCCGGCCGGATGCCGCGCGACAGCGGCCTCGTGCGCGAGGGAGACACGTTGCGTAGCGATGTCGCGACGTTTCCCGAGCTCATGCAGCAGCTCGGCTTCGAGAGCCGCGTCTTCAAGAGCGGTGATGGGGAGGCGGGCGCAGCCGGCGAGCAGGGCGTGAGCTGGATGCTCGAGCGCGGCTCGGCGCCGACGCTGGCGTTGTTGCACCTCGATGCGTGGAACGTCGCGACCGCCGTGACCGCCGCGACCGCGCCGTTTCTCGAGCGCCTGGCGCAGAGCGCGCTCGGCGAGCGGCTCGTGCTTGTGGTTGTCGAGCTGGAAGACTTGGAGCGGCCGCGTCTCGCGCTACGCGTACCTGGCCATCTGCTGCCACCCGAGACCGGCGCTGGCGAGGTGTCGCTGTTGGATGTCGCACCGACGTTGCTCGAGCTCTATGGCATCGAGGTTCCGACCGACTGGATGGAGCCGTTCCTGCTCCGCCCGCGGACTCACGCGCCGCGTTTCTTCCTCTACACCGATCCGCTTCCCGCGCCCGATCTCGACGTCGATGCCGTGACGCTGTGTGCTGCCGACTTCGTGTACCGCTGCGATCCGCGCGGAAGCCCAGGCGAGAGCGTCCTGCGCAGGCCGCCAATGCCGAGGCAGGCGCCGCACCTGCTCTTGGTCGCGGATGACGACGCGGCGATCGCCGTCGAGTTGCGACGGATCCTCAGCTCAGCCTATGGATATCGCATCGAGGGTGGCTGCATGCGTCGATGACACGGTTGGGGCGGCAGGCGGCCCCGCGGTGGCCCACGAGCCGGCCTATCATGGTCGCGATGCACGCTCGCAACGTCATCGGACGGCTACTCCTCGCGACGTTCGTGCCGGTCGTCCTGGTCGAGATCATCCTGCAGATCGGTGCGCTCATCGTCGCGGCGATCGGTGGACCGGGGGCGTCCGACTCGACGTCGCCGTGCGCGGTGCTCTGCGTCGGTGACTCCTTCACCTACGGGCTCGGGGCATCGAGCCCGGATCATTCCTACCCGGCGCTCCTCGAGGCGCGGCTGCGCGAGCTACCGATCGATGGTGCCTCACGAGTCGTGAACGGTGGCTGGCCGGGTCGCAACTCGCGCAACGTCCTGGAACTGTTGGCGGGCCAACTTGCGGAAAGCCAACCGCGCTTCGTCTGTGTGTTGGTCGGCGTTAACGATCTGTGGAGTCGGCCCGAGCGTCGTGACCAGCGCGATGACTCGACGGGGCCATCGTCCTCGGGGCGCTTCCGATTCGAGTTCCGCCTCTATCGCCTGGCCCGGCTCCTGATCCGGAATCCGACGACCCGCGAGCGGCTCGCGGAACCGGACCGATCGGCGGAGAGCGCGGCAGAGACGTCGTCGACGCAGATCGAGGCTCCGACCAAGCCCGAGTCGGCCATGCTGAACCCGCTTGCGAACGACCCGGATCGGGAGTTCGAGACGGCCGTCACCGGACACTGGCGAGCCGGTCAGAGTTCGCTGGAACTCATGTCGGGTGGTGGCGCGAAATTCGACGGCAAATGGTGGCTGTGGGATGTTGAAGAGAGTGACGTCGTTTTGAGTCAGGTGAGTCATGACGACACCCCTGCGACGGTTCGGCTGCATGCCACCGAGCGCCCGCTTCGGCTCGAGCTGCCGTTGGCCGATTCCGGGAAACCACTCGTGTTCGAGCGGGTCGCCGAGCTGGCCGGACCGGGAGCCGAC
>CAYRQC010000417.1:0-3508 GCA_964426265.1 uncultured Phycisphaerales bacterium
CCTGGGCGGCGTTCGTGCTCGACGGCTCGTGGCGCTGAGCCGCCGAGCCGCCGAGCCGCCGAGCCGCCGAACCGCCGAGCCGCCGAGCCGCCGAGCCGCCGAGCCGCCGAGCCGCCGCGGCTCACCGCCAGCCGTAGGGCACGTAGTGGTCCGGGATCATCCCGCCCATCCAATCGTCGTTGCCCGAAGTGCCGAGCTCGACGTCGTTCGACTCCGAATCGTCCGATTCATCCCAATCATCCCAGTCGTTGGACTCATCAGCGTCGACCTCGTCGGCGTCGGTCGCGTCGAACCACTCGGACGCTTCGTCATAGGCCCACCGGGCGCCATCGACGATCGATCCACCGGCCTTCCCGCCGAGCCACTAGCCCGCTGTGCCGAGGAGCGGCGCTGCGAAGAACTCACAGGTCGGCGCGGCGAGCGCGGTGAAGGCGCAGCCCGCGGTGGCCGCCGCGACGCCGGCAGCGCCGCCGAGCCGGGAGCCGGCAATCTCGGCCGCCGCCTTCCATTTGTCGTCCGCCGTGGCGAATGAGACGACGTCGAGGACGTTGCCCACCCGACCGATCGACTTCTCGAGCTTGGCCAAGTACTCGACGTCCTTCGCGAGCCGCGTCGCATGCACTTCGCTCTGCGCGAACTTCTGGTTGAACTCGAAGCCCTCCTTCATCGCGGTCACGCCGTGCTCGACGAACTCGTTGGCTAGGCTCCCCGCTTCGAGTGCCGTTTCCCACGGTTGGGTCGCATTGGCGCTGCCGCTCGAGCTCTGCGAGGGCGCCACGTACTGCGCCGCGCGCACCTCGCTGGCACCATCGGCTGCATTCATCGCCGCCGAGAGGGCGTCCATGGCGATGGACGCGTGATTCTCCGAACTCTCGCTCGACACTTTCCAGTCGCCCACGGCTCTCTCCTTGATTGGCTGCGTCTGATGGCGTCGCGGCCGCCGCTCGAGGGCGACCATCCGACGGAGTCATCGTCGGTCGCGAGCTTTCGTTGCGCAGGCCGCCTTGATGAGCGCGATCAGGAGGCAGATCGCACCCACGGGAACCAGCAGGATGCCGAGCGACGGATCGCCCTCGTAGTTGAGGATTCCGCCGGCGAAGAAGCCGAGCGGCATCAGGAGCGAGCCGATCCGCAGCCAGCGCGAGATCGCCGCGCGCCGAATCGGTTCGGGGAACGTGCGCGGTGCGAGTGCGGCAAACACCAGCAGCAGGATCCCGAGCAGGTTTCCATGAGCGTGCGCGAGTGTCCACAGCTCGCGGCGCGCCGGGCTGTCGAGATAGACCGCCACCTTGAGCGCGTGCAGCGCTTCGAGCGTCATGCCGAGCGGCAGGTAGACCGCCAGCAGGATCCAGCCCAGCCGGGCCGCCTTGTGGGTCGCGGGGTCGTTCATTCTCCGATCGCGATCACGCGCGAGCTCTGCAGGTCGGCCAGCTTCACATAGGCTTCCAGATCGGCGCGGAACTCCGAATCCATCAGCAGGCCATCACGCGGCGGGCGCAGTCTGCCGCGCAGAGCAGCCGGAAGTCCATCGAGGATTTCGAGCGCACCTGCGCGGCGAACCTCGGCCGCGGCCAGATGATCGAAGGCGTCGACGCGCGCGGCGAGCGCGGTCGGGAGCTCGCATTCGAGTGCGTGCAGGCTGCGCTGTGCCATCCAGCGCACGCTCGGGTAGCCGTCGCCGAGCGTGAAGGCGAGTGCAGCACGGGCGAACGCCTTGTCCGCAGGAGCGAGCGCGGCGGTGGAGCGGCCGAGCGCCTGTGCATAGACGGCGCGTTGCACGGCGTCGCCACACACCAGCGAAGCGAGTGCGTCGGCGAGCTCGAGCGGAGCGCCATTGGCGCGCCGTTCGGGCAGCCGGTAGCGCTCACCCCACCACTCCCGCATCGAGCTGGCGGCCCACCGCAGGCTGCGATCGAGATGACACAGGGTGCAGGCGTCCGGCCGCCCAGTCTCCGCATCGTGCGCGGGATCGGGGATCTCGATGCGATGGCTACGGTGGATCTCCAGGACTCCATAGACCATCCGCGGCATGTGGCAGTCGAGGCAGGCCGAGCCACTCGAGCCGGTCCGGTGATGGGTGTGCGCAGCAACGTTGCGTCCGATCTCGCTGTGACATTGCGTGCACGCCGCGTCGCCGCGCATCTCGGGTGCAAGCTGCCCCGCGCGATCGCCCGAGTGCATGGTGTGACAAGAGCCGCACGTCATCTCGCCGCCGCGATAGCAGGGCGAGGCAACCGTTCCCTGGTACTCGTATGCAGTCAAGCGCGCCGTTCCGTCCCGCCAGAAGCGCTGCGCGAACTCCACCGACGACGGGTCACCCGGCACGGGGGTGTCGACCGCCAGCAGCTTGACGTGGTCGCGCAGCAGGTCGCCGCTGCGGAAGGTTGGTCCACGGGTGAGCCACTGCTCGGCGCGCGCCGGCGGATCGGGCAGGCGCTGGCCGTGGCACTGGCCGCAGGTGGAGGTGGCCCGTTCCTGATCGAGCTTCTCCGGCTGCACAATTCCTGGTGCTTTCGCGCCGCCGAGGTGCACCGCGTAGCGCTGCACTGGATCGCGCATCGCTCGTTCGTGCTGCGCACCCGGTCCGTGGCACGACTCGCACGCAATCCCGAGATCGCCGACCTTCGAGTCCCAACTGCGGTTCTGCGAGAGCGGCGGCTCCTCGGGCGAAAGCAACTCCGGTCGCGGTCCGGTGTTGTGACAGAAGATGCAGTTGTCGTTCCAGGACGAGCGATGGGCGTCCCAGTGGTCGTCGTCGGGTTCGAGGAAGACACTGTTCAAGTGCAACCAGCGCCGCGCGCCGATGTGCCACAGGATCGGCAGACGAAGGTACACGAAGCCACCGTCACGCTCGACGCGTTCGAAATACTGTTGGTAGCGGTGCGAGCCGACACACAGAGCAACCTCGGCGCTGCGCGTGCCGCCCTCCGGTCGGGGCACCTCGATGAAGAAGGCGCCGTCGCGCTCGAAGGGTCGAGCGAGCGCCCCCTCGTAGTCGACGGAGCGGCCGTCGAATGCACCGACGACGCGGTCGCGCGAAGGGCGCTGCGTCATCGTCGAGTGAAACGTGCGTGACCAGCTCGCGTGTTGCTCGGGATGGCAGCTCGCGCACGAGGGCGCGCCCGCGAACCCGTCATCACGGTGGATCAGCGGCGGGCGTGCGCCGGCCCCGAGCGGATCGGATCCCCAGGTCAGCGCCACCACGGTTGCAAGCGGTGCGATCAGCAGCGTGAGCAACGACGAACGCATCGATCGGCAGACGCTACGGAGCGCCCGATCCGGACGCCATCACCAGTTTGCACCGCCGAGCGTCACATCACAGCCTTGCGTGAAGGCGACGTGGTCGGGCGCCTCGTGGTCGGCGATGATCGCCTGCAGATAGAAGTGGACACCACTCAGGCGGGTGTCGAGCTCGACCGTGTCGACCCAGGTGATGTCGGCGCCATCCGGGAAGACGAGCGGGATCGCGAAGAAGTCACCGACGAGCCACGGATCGTCCATGACCCAG
>CAYRQC010000418.1:0-6287 GCA_964426265.1 uncultured Phycisphaerales bacterium
CTGCTCCGTCGCTCCCTGGCACTGTGCACAGTCCTCGAGCACCGCGAGCCCCTTGCGGCGCGCGAGATCGAGGATCGGGTCCATCTCCGCGCATTGGCCGTAGAGGTGGACCGGAATGAGCACTTTGGTCTTCGGGGTCAACGCGCGTTCGAGCGTCGTGGCGGTGACGGTGAAGCTCGCAGGATCGATGTCGGCGAAGACGGGCCGGCCGCCGACCGCACAGACCGCCATGCCGGTGGGTGCCGCGGTGAGTGCCGGCACCACGACGTCGTCGCCCGCCTTCACGTCGAGTGCCATCAGGGCGACTTGCAGCGCCTCGGTCGCATTGCCGACGCCGACCGCATGCAGCGCGCCGGTGAAGCGGGCGAACTCCGCCTCGAATGCCTTCACCTCCTGCCCGAGGATGTACCAGCCGCCGTCGAGCACTCGCTGCACTGCGGCGAGGATCGCGTCGCGCTGCGCCAAGAACGACGCGCGCAAGTCGTGGAACGGCTGCGTCGCCGGCTCGCCACTCATGGTCGTCCCGCCAGCTTCATGGCCGCGTGGTTCACGGCTTCTCCGCGGCTGCGATCGTGCCGCCGAACTCGGGCCCGTCGACGTAGTGCGCGAGGTGCTGCGCGTAGAAGCGAAGCGTGCGCTCGAGCCCTTCACGCAGGGAGACCCGTGGCTCCCAGCCCAGCTCGCTCCGGATCAGCGCGGCCGTTCCGTAGTAGCTACCGATGTCGATCGCCTTCTTCTCCGGTGGCCACGGGATGAAGGAGAGCCGCCCCTTGCCGGCGATCTCGAGCATCAGCTCCGTCAGCGCGCGCAGCGAGATCGGCGGGCTGCCCGCGAGGTTGTAGATGCGCCCGTCGGCCCGCGGATCGGCGGCCGCCAACAGGAACGCGTCGACCACATCCTCGACGTAGTTGAGATCGCGCTGCTGGCTGCCGTCGCCATAGAGCTGGATGGTGTCGCCTTCGACCGCCTTGCGGATGAACCAGCCGAGGAAGCCCTGGCGATTGTGGCGCAGCAGTTGGCCCGGACCGAAAGTGTTGGTGAGGCGCAGCGACGCAGCGCGGATGCCGTAGACGTCGTGGTAGAGGAGGTGGTACCACTCGCCGGCCACCTTGTTGATGCCGTTCACGTCCACCGGCTGGATCGGGTGCTTCTCGTCGACCGGCAGGTACTGCGGCCGGCCGTACTGCTGGCGGCTGCCGGCGAAGACGATCTTCACGTCGCGGTTGTTGTGGCGGCACGACTCGAGGATCGAGAGCTGGCTCTTGCAGTTGATGTCGAGGTCGGTGAACGGGTCCTTCATCGAGTCAATGTGGCTCACCTGGCCCGCGAGGTTGAAGAGGTAGTCGCGGCCGCGGATGAGATAGTCCATCGCGCTGCGGTCGCGCACGTCGGCGATGTTGACGGTGACTTGGGTCTCGATGCCGTCCAGGTTGAACCGGTTCCCGCCGTAGTCGGGGATCATCGAGTCCATCAGCGTCACGCGGGCGCCCAGTCCGACCAGCCGGCGCGCCACGTTGCTGCCGAGGAACCCGAGTCCGCCGGTGATCAGCACATCCTTGCCGGCAAAGGCCGCGGCGACGTCGACGCGCTCCGTCATCGGCCGCTCGCCCCGCTCGGACGGCTCGCGTTGCTCGCGCTGCTCATCCCGGGCGCCCCGGACGCCCGTGTGACCTTCTTCTGCACGATCAGCTCCCACCAGAGTTGACCCATGTCGCGCGCGACCCGGAAGACCCGGGCGAAGTTGAAGAACTGCGACTTGCCGTGCAACCGGTGGTAGTGGTGCACCGGCACGTGCGCCACCTTGAAGCCGTTCTTCTCGAGCTTGGTGACCAGCTCGACGCAGATGATGCCGGAGTTGCGGGTGAGCTCGACCTTCTCGAAGACGCTTCGGCGGAGCAGGCGGAAGTCGCAGTCGACGTCGCGGATCTTCAGGCCGAACATCCGCTTCACGAACCAGTGGTAGAGACGGCCGATCACGATCCGATGGAGCGGGTCGTGGCGCGCGATCTTGTAGCCGTTGACCATGTCGGCCGGCGTGCCGGCGCGCTCCGCGGCGTCGCGCGCCTCGACCAGGAGCTCGAGCTCGCGCACGTCGTACTGCGCGTCGCCGTCGGTGTAGAAGACCCACTCCTTGGTTGCGTTCGCGAAGCCGCTGCGGAGCGCGCCGCCATAGCCGCGGTTCTGCTCGTGGGTCACCACCTTGAGTCGCGGGTAGCGCTGCGCGAGCTCCGCCAGGATCAGCCCAACGTGGTCGGGGCTGCAGTCGTTGACGACGATGATCTCCCAGTCGTCGGTCAGCTTGCGCAGCACTGCCTCCGAGAGGACGACCAGGCTCGCGATCGTGCCCCAATCGCCGTAGGCCGGGAAGAAGACCGAGATGCCCGGTCGGCCGGCGCTCTTCGTCGCTGGAGAGTTGTCGTCCACGAGGTTCCTGCGCGGAGCTGAAGCGGTGTCCCCTGAACGGCCGCGGGAGTGTACCCCAGGATTTGAGCTCATCCCGTCCGCTTGCGGAGGATCGCGAACAGCGAAAGTCCTGCCGGTAGCGGGGCGCGCAGCGTCCACCACGCTTCGAGCCGCAGCCACGCGGAGAGCAGCGCGTTGATCGGCGCCGGCGGCAGCGAGACGTCGGAGCGCGCCGGTCGGCCGCGCGACGCGAGGCGCACGAGCACCGCAACCGGGAAAAGCGCCGCGTTGAACCAGCAGAGCCGCTCGAGGTCGAGCCCGGCCACGGCGGCGATCCGCCGCGCGTCCGCGCGCGAGTAGCGGCGGGCGGTGTGGATGATCGCGTCGTGCGCGCCGCGCAGCCACGGATGGGCGGGCAGATTGAGCAGCACGACGCCGCCCGGTCGCACCACGCGCGCCAGCTCGCGGAGCGCGGCGGCGTCGTCACCAACGGCGGCGTGATAGAGGACGTCGGCCGAGACGACTCCATCGAAGGTGGCCGCCGCGAACGGGAGCGACTCGATCGTCGCGCGCGCGAGCGGTCGGCCGGCCCGGGTGCGCGCCAGCTCGAGCGCGACTGGCGACAGGTCAAACCCGAAGCAGCGAGCACCCGGCAGCGCCCGCGAGATCGACGCCATCAGTCCGCCCGTCCCGCAGCCGGCGTCGAGCAGCCGCGGCGTGCCCCCGGCGGGGAGGGTCCGCGCGAGCGCGCCGGCGAAGAGCGCGTGGACGCCGCGATACCAGAAGTGGTCCTGCTCGTGGCGATGGATGCGGGCGTACTCTTCGGCTTCCACGGCGCGAGTGTTACGTTCCGCGGCCGATGGATCCAGGATCCGAAAGCGAGGGACGCGGCTGCCGGCACACCGTTGTCGCGCTCGTCCTTCACGTCGCGCTCGCCACCGTGCTGCTCTGGCCGGCGCTCACCAGCGGCGATCGGATCGGCGGCAAGGACTGGAACGCCTTCCTCGGAGAGGCGCAGGCCGAGGTCACCACGCTCGTCGACTACGGGCAGTTCCCGGCGTGGAACCCGTGGCGGCGTGGCGGCCAGGTCGCCTTCGCGCAGCCCGAGTCGATGTTCCTCTCGCCAGTGACGCCGGTGGCGCTGCTGGTGGGGGCGAACGCGGCATTCAAGCTCTGGCTGCTGCCGTGCTTCGTCGCGGCGGGGCTCGGCCTCTTTGTGCTGGCCGGCGACCTCGGGCTGCGCGGCGCGGCACGGCTGGTGCCAGGTCTCGCCTTCGTCGGCGCGAGCTGCCTCCCGCTCTACGTGAACGGCGGCTTGCCGAACTGGCTCTTCGGCATGGCGATCCTGCCGTGGCTGGTGTGGGCGAGCCGCCGCGCGGCGACCAGCCGGTGCGCCGTCGTCCTCGGCGGTCTCCTCTTCGCGCTGCTGCTCTTCTGCGGCAGCGTCCACCACTTCGTCTTCTTCCCGATCGTGCTCGCGATCGAGGCGACGGCGCGCGCGCTGCGCGAGCGCAAGCTCCGGCCGCTGCTGGCCACCGCGGCGCTCGGCATCGTCGGCGTGGCGTTGTCACTGGTGCGGCTCGTGCCGTTGCTCGAACTCTTCTCCGAGTTTCCGCGGCGTCTCGATTCGGGCGGCCGTTTCATCTCACCACTGCTGGCGGTGCGGTCGCTCCTGTTGCCGCATCCCGACGACTTCAACGAAGCGCGCCACGTGCTGCGAGGCGGCAGCTCCCTCTATTGGGTCGACTGCGGTGCCTATGTCGGGCCGATCGTCGCGCTGCTCGCGGTGATTGCGTTGGTCGCGGCGCTGCGGCGCGCGTGGCCTTTCGCGCTGCTCGGCGCGACCTTCCTGTGGCTCGCCTTCGGTTCGAGCGTGGAGCCGTCGCTCTGGGATGCGTTGCACCAGCTTCCGGTCTACGCGTCGATGCAGGCGCCCGAGCGCTTCATGGGTTACGTCGCGTTCGCGATCGCCCTGCTCGCGGGGTTCGGTGCGGAGCGCGTGCTTGCGCTGGCACGACGCGTCGCGCCGCGTCTCTGCCGCGTCGCGCCGCCGATGCTCGTGGGCGCTGTCGTCGTTCCGCTCGCCGTCATCCACGCATCGATCACCCGTGGAGCGTTTCCGTCCCCGCCTCCTTCCGATCTCGAGCCGGCGACGCTGTTCCATCGCTCGGCCGAGCGCCCGCCGTTCAAGCAGGGCCGCTACGAGCAGATCGTCGATCAGTGGGGCGGGCCGCTCTATGAGGCGGTGCTCTGCAACGCCGGCAACCCCGACGGCCAATGGGATGTGCCTTCGATCCGTGCGACGAAGGCCGAGCAGGAGCTCGACTATCGCGGCGAGGCGTTTCTCGCCGGCAGCCATGGAGAGGTGAAGGCGCGCTTCACGCCGAACCGGATCGAGGTCGAGGCGCGTGTCGATGCGGACGACGTGCTGATGATCAACCAGGACTTCTTCCCGGGCTGGCGCGATGCGACGAGTGGCCGGCGCTGCGAGAGCAAGGAGGGGCTGATCGCGTTGCCGCTCGCGGCCGGCACCCACACGCTGGCGCTCGAGTTCGCGCCAGCGACGATTCCGGTCGGTGCGCTGCTCACGGCGTCGGCGCTCGCGATTGCACTTTGGTGGTGGAGGAACCGGCGTCATGGACCGGCGCTGCCGCTCTTCGCCGCGCGCAGCGACCGCGTTTCGCTCGGGCTGCTATCCGTGATGGTGGTCCAAGTGGTGGTCTGGCACGCCACCCGAACCCCGGCCGGCGCCTTGCCGCTGGCGCCGCCATGGCGGGAGGTCGCGACGACCGTACGCGCTGGTGGTGATCCGGCGGCGTTGCAGCGCGCGGTCGATGGCGCGGCGCCTGGTGCCGTATTGCGGCTCGGGCCCGAGAACTACGGCGACGTCGTGATCCACCGCGGCCTCACGCTGGTCGCCGATCCACCGGGCACGACGTGGCTGGCTTCGGTTCGAATCGAGGAGCTGCCCGCTGGCGAGACGGTGACCCTGCTCGACGTCGCGCTCCACGCGGTCCTTCCGATCGAAGCACGCGGCCCCGACGCGCCACCGGGCTGGGTCGTCCGCCGCTGCGCCGGCACCGTGATCGTCCAGGGGCACGGTCCGGCCTATCGCGAGAACGGCGAGGCGATGCTGAACGTGCCGCGCAAGCTGGTCGTCGAAGAGAGCGGGCAGGTGCTCTTCTTCGATACTCCCTTCGAGTCGGCAACCGTGCGCGCGAGCCGACTCCATCTGGCGCGCTGCAGGCTCGGCGTCGGAGGAGCGTCGGCCGGTGTGCGGTCGTCGCTGCACGCAGAGGAGAGCGCCGTCGTCCTCAACCACTGTGACGTGCCAGAACCGGCGAGCCCGTTCGTGCTCGACCTTAGATCGCACTCGACGGTTCGTTCTTCAGGGCAGTCCTCAGGGCCCGCGTCGGGGTCGCCGTTCGCAGCGAAGTGCGACGGCACCTCGTCCAACGCCGACCTCGACACGCGCGGTTTCTCACTCTGGCTGACCCAGCGATACGGCGACGGGAAGAAGACGCGCCTGCTGCTGCACGGCCCGCCGAATGCCAAGGGCATGCTGGTTGTCGCCCACGCGCCGGAGCTCGTTCCACTCAAGGGCAAGAACCTCGGCCAACTGCGCGCGACGCGCTTCGATGGCCACGAGCAAGTGCTTCCGTTCGAGCTCTCGCCGGCGGGCGAGCTCGAGATCCCCGTCGTTGCCGTCACCGCCGACGCCCGTCCCGGCGACGGCTGGTTCTTCCAGGCCTTCCTCCCCGACGCCGCCGACGCGAAGAACAGCGTCTACACCGTCATGGACGGCGGTTTGTGTGAGATGCCGGCGCGCTGAGCGAGTGCGAAGGTCGATCGCACGGTCAGCCAAGTGCACTCGAGGCTGGCGA
>CAYRQC010000419.1:0-6364 GCA_964426265.1 uncultured Phycisphaerales bacterium
CTCACCTTCAGCGGCCACGGCGACTCCTCCATCGAGGAGCGGATGATCACGATCGCCGGCGAGGGGATCGAGCTGCCGATCGCCACCGACCACAACCGGCAGATCGACTATCGACCCTGGCAAGAGGCGCTCGGCGTCACGCCGTGGTTCACGCCGGTGGTCGGCAACGAGGTCACGACCGACAACGGTCACATGAACGCCTTTCCACTGCCGCCCGGAACCATGGACGTCTACCCGAAGCCGGGCGGCAAGGAGATCCCGCCCCACAAGGAGACCGACTGGGCGAAGCTGGTCGACGGGATCCGCGCGAAGGGTGCCGAGGTCGTGATCTTGAACCACCCGCGCTGGCCCGAGAACGGCAAGGACCCGCTCACCGCGTTCGGTTTCGACGAGCAGAGCGGCGAGCGGCGCACCGGCCAACACTTCACCTTCGACTGCGTCGAGATCATCAACTCCGACGCACCGACTGCGCCGCCCGAGCGGACGATTCCGGTCTGGTATGCGCTGCTGAATCGCGGCGAGCGTTTCCCCGCGGTCGGCGCGTCCGACTCGCACGCCGTCGGTGTCATCGTCGGGCAGGGCCGCACCTATGTGCCGAGCGCGACCGATGACCCGACCAAGATCGACGTCGGCGCCGCGTGCCGCGCCTTCAAGGAAGGACGCGTGAGCGTGAGCCTCGGGATGTTCGCCACGATCGACATCGGCGGCCACGGCATGGGTGACACGATCCAGGTGCCGAAGGGCCAGGACGAGGTCGAGGCGGTCGTCCGGGTCCGCCATCCGTCGTGGGTGACGCCCGAGAAGCTCGAGCTGGTGGTCGATGGCGCGGTCGCGGCGAGTGTGTCGCTCACCGAGAAGATGAGCGGCGACCTGCCCTGCTCGATGGAGCGACGCATCCGCGTCCCACTCCCTCGCCACGACGCCTGGATCGTCGCGGTCGCGAGCGGCGCGAAGGTGACGGCACCGTTCTGGGCGTTCGAGCTGCCGCGCTCGCTCGCGGTGACCAACCCGATCTGGATCGATCACGATGGCCTCGCCGGCTGCCAGAGCCCGCGCGCGATCGCCACGGCGGCGCTCGCGGGAGCCAAGGAGGGCGCCGCGTTGGAGCGCCTGCGCACGACGCTGCCCGACGTCGATGACGCCGTCGCGATCCAGCTACTCGAGCTCACGCGCGACGCCGTGCCGGCAGATCAGCGCAAGAAGATCACGGAGATCGCGGCGGACCACGCAGCGAAACGCCCGGCGCTCGCCCACTGGGCGACGGCCAACCTCGCAAATCCCTGAGAGCCCAAACGCCGGCGCGAGCCCGGGGCCGGCGCACGCGGCAATCGCTTCCGCTTGCAGTGGCCCGCGCATGCGCCCCCTTCAGACGGCACCCCTCCCCGACGAAACAGCCCGTCGGATCGATCCTCGGGGAGTGGACGCGATGCGCCGGAATCCTGGTTTCTCGCTGGTCGAGCTCCTGATCGTGATCACGATGATCGCGATCATCGCGGCGATCGCGCTGCCGAACCTGCTCTCCGCGCGCATCTCGTCGAACGAGACCGCGGCGATCTCGACGCTCAAGACCATCGTCTCGGCGCAGTCGGTCGCGCAGACCGCGGGCGTCATCGACCAGGACAGTGACGGGCTCGGCGAGTACGCCTGGCTTGCCGAGATGGGCGGTGTCGTGCAGATGCGCAGCAGCGCCGGTCCGAGCGGCGGGCCGATGATGCAGCCATCGTCGCTCGCCAAGTCGCTCGGATTGGTGAATGCGAACGGAATCGTCACCAAGTCGGGCTACGTCTACCGGATCGCACTGCCGACGATCGGCGGGGCTCCGGTGACGGAGGCGGGCGGCGGCGGCTCGCCGGCGGGCGAGGATCCCGATCTCTGCGAGACGACCTGGGTCTGCTACGCGTGGCCGGCGAGCTATGCCATTTCGGGCAAACGGGCGTTCGCCGTGAACCAGGGTGGCGAGATCACCCAGACCCGCAACAGCGGCGGCGCGAGCGGCAGCTACGAAGGGCTCACCAACCTGCCGGCCGCCGACGCCGCGTTCGAGAGCGGCTCACAGGGCGACATCACCGGCCGCTTCTCGCTCGGCGGGCTGCCGGCCCCGGCCGTCGATGGCAAGAGCTGGCTCATGATGAACTGAGGCCCCAGAACACCGTCAGCGCTGGTGCGCGCCCGGTCGCTTCGCCAGCGCCTTCTCGACGCGGCGACGGAAGAGGCTCCACGCGGCGTCCCGCTTCTTCGACGGCACGCGCTTGCGAGTCGCGGCGTGCCACCACATCCCCAGGCACCAGAGCGATGCGAGGAAGCAGAGGACGGTGGCGATCGGCAGGAACGTGAAGCGGCCGTAGTAGCGCACCGCGAGGACCGAGAGGGCGACGGCGAGGATCGCGTTGAACATCGCGTCGGAGACCTCGCTCTCCAGGAGCTTCTCCATGCAGTCGACGCAGATGAACCGTTCGGCGCCGCCGCTGCTGTCGGACTTCTTCGTCGCGTTCTCGGGAATGAAGGCGCCCGGACGCGTCTGCTGACAGACGTCGCACTGCGCGACCGGCGTGTCCTTGCTGCAGGCGGGACACTTGGCCGCGTTCCATGCCAGCACGCGGTCGAAGCAGGTCGGGCAGAGCGGGGCGAGTCCGACTGGCATCAGGGTCCCTCATTCGGCGAGTGACGGCACGGCGTCCGCGAGGCGGGGGATTATGGCCTCGGAGTGTGAGCAAGACTGCCAGCCATCTCTCACTTCGCGGTGACCAGCTCGGCGAAGCGCTCGAGGTCGTCGTAGCGCCCCTGCCAGGTGGTGTACATCACGGCGGTCACGCCTTTGACGCGGTCGGCGGCGGCGAGCCACTCCTTCACCTGCTCGACCGGGCCGTCGTAGTAGCCGGCGATCACCTGGCGGTGGCCGCGGTCGGCGAAGAAGGCGAGGCTCGCGGCGCGCTGGTCGAAGTTCCACTGGGCGATGCCGATGCTGCGGTCGAGCCCCTCCCACGCGCCGGCGAGGTCGCCGCGGACGAGGTAGTAGTCGGCGTGCGCGTTGTGGCTGGGATCGAACATGTCGCTCCAGATCCAGAGCTCGGCGGCGGGCGCGATCGCCTTCACGATCTTCGTGCAGTCGCGGACGTGGTCGGCGAGGAGCTTCCCGGCGTCGAGCTTGCGTCGCCGGCACGACTGATCCTGGTTCAGCACGCGGATCTCGTCGTGCGAAAGGAAGAAGGCGTCGGCGCCGAAGAGGTCGCGCACGCGGCGCGCCTCGTCCTTCAGGAGCTCTTTGGTGCGCGGCTCGGACGGGCAGATCATCATTTGGCCGTCGTGCACCGTGACGGCGTGATGGAAGCTCACGAGGAGGCGCGTGCTGTCGGGAAGCTTGGTGCGGATCGGCGGCGGCTCGTGCCAGACGTCGAAGGCGCCCGGCCACGGGTTCTTGCCCATCAGCGGATCGCTCACCGGCTCGAAGTCCTTGCCTTCGACGAGCTGCTTGCCGTCGGCGCGCTTCACCTCGAAGGGCGCACCTTCGCGACGAACCAGGTTCACGAGGCCGGCGACCTCGAGGAGCGGATCGCTGATGGCGAGCTCGCCGCGGCCGGGGCCCCACGCACCGAGGTAGATCAGCACCTCCGCGTGCTCGAACGTGTTGAACACGGCGTGGTGGCGCGTCGGCGATTGGGTCGCCTTGCAGCCGAGGTTCGAGAAGAGCAGCCCCTTGCCGTCGACCAGCACCTGCGCGCGCGGCTCGCCCTCGAACGCCTTGGTTTCGACGGTGAGCGCGAGGTGGTAGCTGTGCCACGGCTTGACCTTCACGCGAAAGACGACGCGGGCGTTCTGGCCGGCCGGGTCGAGGCAGCGCCAGCCGTCGCGCTCGGTGGTCCAGAGCTCGTCTTTCCACTCTGGCTCGGTCAGCGCCTGCCGGCATGCGACCGCGGTTGCGATCCCACCGCCGACGACGAACTCGACGTCGCGCGCCGGCAGCGCCTCGGCGAGGTTCGGATCGTGGAAGAGCAGCCCTTCCGAGTAGCCGACCCCGAAGAGCGCCGGCACGATCCGGACTCCCGCGCCCGCGGCTACTTCCAGCAGCCGTCGCGCATTCTCGAAGTAACGCGGCGGCACCGTGCCGAGCCGCGCCAGCTTCGAATCGGCCAGCACCATCCGCCGATACCCCGCCTTCCCCGCGCGCCCGAGCAGCCCCCCAACGACGTCGACGTTCGCATCCACTTGCAGGTTCGTCGCGCAATAGACCCACAGCTCCCGCGCCTCACCCGACACTGCGGTGGAGAGAAGGGTGGCGAGGAGCACCGTGCGAAGTGACATGGGCGGGCTCCGGCGGTTCGGATCGTGGTGGCGAGCGAACGCTACCTTGACCCGCGATGAGCACGCGCAGCGATCCACCCGGCGACTTGCACCTGGTCCTCGTGTGGCCCGAGATCCCTTGGAACTGCGGCAACACGGGACGCTCGTGCCTCGCGTTCGGGGCACAGCTCCACCTCGTGCCGCCGCTGGGCTTCTCGCTCGACGCGGCGCAGGTTCGGCGCGCGGGGCTCGACTACTGGGACCACGTCCGCCCGGTGGTGCACACCGATCTCGACGCACTGCTGGCGCGGCTGCCAGAGCTGGGCGAGCCGTGGTTCCTCTCCGCTGATGGCGAGCGCACGCTGCACGATGCACCGCTGCGCCCGCCCGCCGTCTTCGTGCTCGGCTGTGAGAGCGAAGGGCTGCCCACTTGGCTGCGCGAGCGTGAGCCGACCCGCACCATCCGCATCCCCCAGGCGCGCGGAGTCGTCCGCTCGCTGAACCAGAGCACGGCGGCGGCCATCGCGCTCGCCGAGTTCCGCCGTCGCTACCCGCTCGACTGACCGGCCATCCCGCCGCGTCGCTTCTCCAAGGGTTCGCGAATCACTCGGGTCACGGATCGCGCGCTACGATCGGCGGCCGATGGCTGACTCGACCGATGCACCCACCAGCGGAACCGCGCCACCCGCCGCCCATCCCGTGGTGCCGCTCTTCCCACTGCCAGGGCTCTTCCTCTTTCCCGGCACCGCGCTCCCGCTGCACATCTTCGAAGCGCGCTACGTGCAGATGATCGAGGATCTGCTCGATCGCAACGGCCGCCTCGTGCTCGGCACCGTCGTCCCGGGTCACGAAAGCGAGCTGCTCGGCGCGCCGCCGGTGCATGCGATCGCCGGGCTCGGCGAGATCGCGCGTCACGAACGCCGCGCCGACGGCCGCTTCCTCATCTTCGTGGTCGGCCTGAAACGGGTCCGCCTCACCGAAGTGACGAGCGACCGCATGTACCGCAAGGTGGAGGTTGAGCCGCTCGCCGAACGTCCCGTCGCGCCGGCCGTCGCCAAGGAGCTGCGCCGCGATTTGATGGCCGCCCTCAAGGTGCGCAGCCCGACGATCGCCCTGCCGGGCAACGTCCCGCTCGGCCAGCTCACCGATCTGCTGCTGCTCCATCTCAAGCTCGATGTGACCTCGATGATCGAGCTCTACTCGCTCCTCGACGTCACCGAACGCGCGCGCGGGGCACTCGATCGCCATGCGGTGATGCCGCTGCCTCCACCACCCAAGAAAGAGGGCGACGGCGACGACCGTCCCGCGAAGCCGGGCAGCGTGACGTGACGCAACGAGTTGCGTGACGGCAAGCGGTCCATCACCCCCGTCCACTCTCCTTCAGCTTCGCCAGCGGCAACCGGATGCGAAACGTCGCCCCACCGCCCGCGGTGTCATCGAGCTCGATGGTCCCGCCATGCGACTCGACGATCCAACGCACGATCGCGAGGCCGAGCCCCGCCCCACCGCGCGCCCGGGAGCGCGCCGTGTCGATCCGATAGAAGCGCTCGAAGATCCGCTCGCGATGTTCCGGTGCGATCCCGGGTCCGTGGTCGACCACCTCGGCAATCGCGTGCGCGTCGTCGCTCCGCACCGTGACGCCGATCTCCGAGCCTTCCGTGCCGTGTCGGATCGCATTGTCGAGCAGATTCTGCACCGCCTGACCAAGCAACACCGCATCACCCTCGATCACGACCGGCGCCGCGGCGTCGACGCGCAGCGATTGGTGCTCCTCCTCGAACAACACTGCGAGGCGTTCCGCGATCTCGCGCGCCACGGCAGCGAGGTCGATCGGCTCGCGACGCGCCTGCAGGTGGCCGGCGTCGGCACGCGCGAGGATCAGCAGGTCGTCGACCAGCCGCGTCAGCCGATCGACCTCCTCGAGCATGCTGCCGATCCGCTCGCGCAGCTCGTGCGCGGCGACCGGCGATGCGGCCGCGCGCAACGCCAGCTCGCCGACGCTGCGCAGGACCGTGAGCGGCGTGCGCAGCTCGTGCGAGGCATCGGCGGTGAAACGGCGGAGCTGGTCGAAGGAACGCTCGAGCCG
>CAYRQC010000420.1:0-7690 GCA_964426265.1 uncultured Phycisphaerales bacterium
CGCGGGACGTTTCGCGGAGGCCGAGGCGTTGGTCCTGGATGCGCTGCGCGTCTCCCCGATGTGGGGATACCTCTACGAGATCTACGGCGACCTGATGGTGAGGACGGCGCATTCGGAGAAGGCGCGCCGGCTCTACGAGCGGGCACGCGCGCTCGATCCGACGAATGCCAACCTCGCCGCCAGGCTCGCGCGGTTCGAAGCACATCGTGATCACCACCGGGAAGCGTTGGCGCTCTCGCGCCTCGGGCTCGCGCTCGATCCGTCGGATCCGTCGGTGCATGCGAGCCTCGGCCACTCGTACCTGCTGTCCGGCCGTCCGTTCGCGGCGCGCCGGGAGTTCCGCGAGGCGTTGCGACTCGATCCGGCGCACACTCATGGTGAAGGCGCCTGGCTAGAGGCCGATCGCTGCTGTCGCGTCGTCTACCTGCCGATGTATTACTGGTCGCTGCTGCTCGGACGCTTGCCGGGACGGCAGTTCACGTTGTGGGGTCTGTTCGTGGCGTTCACCTACCTCGCGCGCAGCCTGAAGTGGCCTGACGCTCTCGTGCTTCCGATCGTGCTCGGGTATCTCGGGCTCTGTGTCTACTCATGGATCGCGACGCCGCTCGTCAAGATGTGGTTGAAGCTGATCCCACCGAAGATGGACACCAGGTGAGTCGCCGATGACGAGTTTCCATGTCGAGTGCCCAACGACGAGTTTCCCATGAGTGACGACTCCCTGCTGCTGGCGCTCGGTCAGGCGCTGAAGCTCGATCCACGCAACGGCCCGCTGTGGTTGCACTACGCCGACCTGCTTGCGGGAGCGGGGCGCGCCGGCGATGCGGTGACCGCGTTGCGGACCGCCGTCGAGATTCCTGGTGTGCGCGATGGGGCGCTGCGAAAGCTGATTCCGCTGCTGCGCACGACCGGCCAACTGTCGGAGGCGTTGATTCGCGCGGAGTCGCTGCTCGCGCTGCGGGAGGACGCGGAGATCCGCGCCGAGTTCGACAAGATCCAGGCCGCGCGTGGTGCGGAAAGCTCGAAATCGGAGACGGCCGAGACCCCACCGATCGCACAGCCGCCTGCTGGAGAGTCCCCCGCCGACCAGGGCGAGCGCGACGAGAACGGCCGTGCGCTGAACACTCTTTCGAATGCCGCCAAGTCCGGCGACGAAACCGATTGGGCCTCACAGTTCGACTGGGGCGACCTGCGGGTGACGCTCGCCGACGTCGCCGGCCTCGAGGACGTCAAGCGCCAGATCCGTCTGCGCATCCTCGCGCCGTTCCAGAAGCCGGAGATCTACGACGCGTTCGGCCGTTCGGGCGGCGGTGGCCTTCTCCTCTACGGTCCGCCCGGTTGCGGCAAGACGTGGATCGCGCGCGCCACCGCCGGCGAGCTCGGTGCGCGCTTCGTGTCGGTGTCGATCCACGACGTGCTCGACAAGTACTTCGGCGAGAGCGAGAAGCTGGTGCACGGCCTGTTCGAGCACGCGCGTCGCAACAAGCCGACCGTCCTTTTCTTCGACGAGTTCGACGCGCTCGGCAGCCCGCGCGGACGCAACGAGCAGCAGTTCTGGAAGACGATGGTCGACCAGCTCTTGCAGGAGATGGACGGCGTCCAGGCGAAGAACAAGGACGTGCTCTTGCTGGCGGCGACCAACACGCCGTGGAATGTCGACGCCGCGTTTCGCCGGCCCGGGCGCTTCGATCGCGTGCTGTTCGTGACGCCGCCGGATGACGCCGCCCGCCGCGTGATGCTCGAGAAATCACTGAAGGCGATCCCGGGTGGCGCGAAGATCGCGGTCGAGCCGATCGTCGGCAAGACGGCGCTCTTCTCGGGCGCCGATCTGCGCGCCCTGTGCGAGCGGGCGGCCGAAGAGGCGCTCGATCATTCGCTGGAGACCGGCAAGGTCCACGACGTGGGCCCGAAGGACTTCGAGCGGGCGCTCGGCCAGGTGCGATCGAGCGTGCTCGAGTGGCTCGCCACCGCCCGCAACTACGCGAGATACTCGAACGAGGGTGGCCAGTACGACGAGCTCGCTGAGTACTTGAAGAAAGTCAAGCGCTGGTAACGGCGGTCACTTCTTCCACAGCGGTGCCGGGCGCATCACCGGCGTCGCGCTCGCCTCGTTGACTGGCAACGTCGCGAACCGGCAAGCTCCTTCTTCCGATGGCGGTGTGGACTCAATCAGCGTGACTCGATTTCGACGACGACTCGTGGTGCTGGTGGTGTCGGCGCTGGTGGTCGTGGTTGGCGGTCTCTTCGGCTCAGCCTGGTGGTTGACGAAGGCGTGGCCGGCCACTTCGGGCCGCGTTCCGAACGACCTTCACGGCGAGACGGTCGTGGTTCCGTGGTCGGGCGGCACGCTGCAAACCTGGATCTTCCATGCCGACGGTGAAGCAGGTGCTGTCCTGCTACTGCACGGATGGCGCGGTCGGCGCGAATGGATGCTGGGGCGGGTGCGGATGCTCCTGAAGGCGGGGTACTCCGCGGTGGTTCCCGACCTGCCCGCGCACGGTGAGAGCACGGGCGACGCCGTCACGTTCGGGATCCGTGAAGGGGAGGCGGTCGACGCGCTCCTGGAGTTCATGCAGACGCGTTTCCCGCTGCAACCTCGGGGAGCGATCGGTGTCTCGCTGGGTGGCGTGTCGTTGTTGATGGCGCGGCGCGACGTGCCGTTGCAGGTCGTCGTGCTCGAGTCGGTCTTCCCGACGCTCTACCAAGCCGTCGAGGACCGCATGCGACGGTTCCTCACTCCCGCCGGAGGTTGGTTGACGCCGCTGCTGGTTACGGCCGTTGAGCTGTTTCGCGACGTCTCGCCGGAATCGGTGCGACCGATCGATCGAATTGGCAGTCTTGGCGTTCCAGTGCTGTGTCTTCACGGCTCCGAAGACCGCTCGACTCCGATCGAGGAGGCGCGCGCTCTCTTCGCGGCGGCCAGCGAGCCCAAGGAGCTCTGGGAGGTGAAAGGAGCGGCCCATGAAGACCTGCGCGCCGCCGCCACCGTCGACTATGACATGCGCATCGTGAAGTTCTTGAAGAAGTACCTCGAGGGAGCCTGATCGGGCGCTACGAGGCGACCCCGTCACCCGATCAACTCCTGGATCACCAACCCCTCCGGGTCGATCAGCTTGATCGGCCGCTTGCCGGCGTGGAACTCCTTGTCGCGGTCGATGCGCAGAGCGGCACCCATGGTCGCGAAGAGGTCGGCGACCTTGGTCGGCTTCGCGGTGATCTCGCGGCCGGTCTCGTTGGTGGCGCCGTAGGCGGTGCCGCCTTTGATGCCGGCGCCGGCGAGGGCGACACACCAGTTGTTGGGCCAATGGTTGCGTCCGCCGCCAGTGATCTCGGGCGTGCGGCCGAACTCGCCCATGCAGACGATCAGCGTGTCCTGTAGCATCTGGCGCTTCTTCAGGTCATCCAGCAGCGCCGCGAATGCAGGATCGAGCTGGTCGCATAGCGCCTTCGAGCGATTGAAGTTGTCGGTGTGGGTGTCCCATCCGTTCAGCACGACTTGGACCGCCTGCACGCCGTGCTCCAGCAATCGGCGCGCAAGCAATACCCCCTGCCCGAAGTCGTTGCGGCCGTAGGCGTCGCGGACGGGCCCCTTCTCCTGGTCGAGGTCGAACGCGGTGAGCAGCTTGCTGTCCATCAGCCGCCGCGCGCGCTGGCGCTGCGACTGGTTGCCGTCGACCGCGGGCGCGCCGCCGCGCTTCGCGAACGCGTCGTCGAGCACGTCGACCATCGCCGTGCGGTGGTCGAGGCGCTTGCCGTCGACCTCGCCGGCGTAGGCGAGGTTCTCGATTTTCCCTTCCGGATTGTTGATGACGAACGGCGAGCTGTTGACGCCGAGATAGCCGCCGCCGATCGGTGCGCCGTTCACCTGCACGAAGGCCGGCAGCTCGTGGCCGAGGTCGCCAAGCTCGTGCGCGACGATCGAGCCGAGCGACGGGAAGCTCACGGTCGGATTCGGGACGTAACCGCATTGCACCAGCAAGCGCGCGCGCGAATGGTTGCCCTCTTTCGAGGTCATGCTGCGCACGACCGCGACGTCACCCGCGCGCTTCGAAAGCTGCGGCAGCGCGTCGGCGAAGAGCCACCCGTTCACGTCGGTGCCGAGCCCCTTGATGCCACCGCCATTGTCGACGCCGGGCTTCGGATCGAAGGTGTCCATCTGGCTCGGTCCGCCCTCGAGCCAGAGGACGATCAGCCGCCGCTGACCCGTCCGCTTCATGCCGCCCGGTGCACTCTGCGCCGCGGCGTGATTCGCGAGCAACGAGAGTAGCGAAGGCGCGACCGCGAGCGTCCCCGCGGTGCCGGCGAGCAGCCCAATCAGCTCGCGCCGGCTGAAGGTCTTGGTGCCGGGTGGCAGCGGCGAGCGGTGGTTCCAGGAACTCATGGAGTTCTCCGAATCTCAGTGGTTGGTCAAGAACTCGGTCGAGTTCAGCAGCGCCCAGAAGAGGTCCTCGATGCCGCGCTTGTTGCCGCCGCCGGCGCCTTTCACCATGCGGCCGAGCCGCTCGGCTTCGCGCTGCGACGGCGGCCGGGCGAGGGTGGCGTAGAAGACCTGCTTCAACCGATCGCGGTCGCTGCGCGACTCGTCCAGGATCTCGTCGAGCATGCGGCTGTTGCGCAGCTTCGTCTCCTCGTTGGTCATCTTCCCGTTCATCAGGAAGAGCGCCTGCGGGATGCTCGACGCGAAGCGCTCCGACTCGCCGCCCTCGTCGTCGTTGAAGACGTAGCGGAACTTCTCGAGCAGCTTGCGACGCGCGATCTCGAAGTCCTCGCCGCGCGCGCGCGCGACCTTCTGGTCCTCCTGCGCCGTGGCGCGCTGCAACGAGTGCAGCACCTGCTCCGCCGTGAACGGCCGCAGCGGATGGGCCGCGAACCAGCGCTCCTGCTCGGTGCGCGCGTCGGCGTCCTGGGTCAGCGAGTTGCCGAGTGCATAGGCGCGCGTGCGGGTGAAGGCGCTCTCCAAGTAGCGCAGATCGGTGCCGTTCTGTTGGAACTTCTGTGCGATGAGATCGAGCAACTGCGGCAGGATCTGGTCCTGGCTCCCGGTGAGGTCGTCGATCGGATCGATCAGCCCCTTGCCGAAGAAGTGACCCCACAGACGGTTCACCGTCGCCTTTGCGAACCACGGATTCTCGGGATCGACGATCCACTCGGCGAGCGCCTGGCGACGCGTGAGCAGCTCCGTCTCCTCGAACTCGCCGCCATCGAGGTACTTCGCGTCGGCGAAGCGCTTCTGACGCTCGATCGCTTTCTCGATCTTCTCGCGCTGCGTGCCCGGCAGCTTCTGCACGAACTCCAGGAGCTGGGCGTCGGCCATCGCGCGCATCCCGGGCACCTGGCCGACCGCCTCGCGGAGCTTGCGCATCTGCCCGCGTCGCAGCTCGTCGGGTGGTGCATCGGTGAGGCGGAAGACCGGTGGCATCTCGGGGCTCTTCTGGCCGCGCACGCCGAGGAAGAAGCCGGTGAAGCCGTTGAAGTCGGTCTGCTTCCAGTGGTCGTAGGGATGGTCGTGACACTGCGCGCACTGGATCTGCACACCGAGAAAGGTGCGCGCGGTGACCGACGAAAGCGCCTCGATGTCGTCTTCATAGGCGAGCACGTAGCTGGTCGCGCCGTTCTCGTCATTGCGGCCGGCCGCGCCGATCAGCTCGCGGACCATGGAATTGAAAGGTGCATTCGCGGCGAGCTGCTCCTCGAGCCACGGCCGCAGTCGGTTGCCCTCGGGTTTCTTGGTGTCGGCCGCGGAGAGCAGCGCGTTCGACCAGAGGTAGGAGAAGCTCTGGGCGCAGGCGCGGTCGGCGAGGTACTCGTCGATCTTGCGCACCCGCTTGTCGGTGTGGTTGTCACCGAGGAATGCGGCGACCTCGTCGCGTTCCGGGATCGTGCCGCAGAGGTCGATCGACAGGCGGCGCAACCACGTCGCGTCATCGGCGCCATCGGCGACGTCGAGCTTGGCCTGCTTCCAACTGGCGAGGAGGGCGCGGTCGATCAGGTCGGCGAGCGCCTGCGGGGAGGTCGCGTCGGTGGAAGCGGCCGCCGTGCCCGGCAGCCCGAGTGCGAGCGCCAGCACCGCGGTCAGCGATATTGAAACCACAGGGAGCCCTCCTGCCGACCGCAGCGGTCGGCGCCTAGCCATCGCTGGCACCAACCCCGATGTCCCGAGCCGGTTGCGGGACGCCGCTCGAATCGCGGCAGTTCACTGATGGAGTGGGAAACGCTCGATCTTGGCCTTCTGACGGAGTTCCTGTTTCAACGCATGCACTTCCCCCGGAGATGGGAAGCGATCGCGCCAGATCGCGCGCAGCTCGTCGCCGACGGCGTCGAACGGCGCGGGCGACCGCTCGAGCACCTCCACGACATAGAGGCCCTGCGGGGTCGCGATCGGGCCGACGAGGTCGCCGCTCTTCGCCGACGCGAGCCCCGGCTCGAGTGCGCCGCCGAAGTGGTCGGCCCGCAGCCGCGCGATCTCGCCGCCTTGCGTTCGAGTGTCGCTGAGGTAGCTGTCGAAACGCGCGATCGTGCAGAGATCGGTCTCGGTCAGCAGCCGCTTGGCGAACTCGCTGCGGTCGGCCTGGACTGTTTGCAGGAAGCGGTCGGCGAGCGTCTTCGCCGCGGCCGCGAGCTCGAGGGCGGCCTCCTTGTTGACCTGCTGCCCCGGCCGCACGCCTTTCAACTGATCGAAGAAAGCGATGCGCACCCGCGTGCGGACGCCGTTGCCGAACTCTCGTTCCCACAGCTCCTTCAGTTGCGCTTCGGTCATTGGACGCTGTTTCAACAGGCGCTTGGCGAGAACCTCCTGTTCGAGCGTGCCCATGCGGCGGTAGCGATAGCCAGTGCGATCGAGCCCGGAGCCGGCGAGCTCGGTGAGCCAGTCCGCCTCCTCACCGCGATGGCGCATGAGGATCTGATCCTGCCAGTCTTGCTCGAAGGCGGCCTCGATCTCGGCGGGGGAAGCGAGCGGAAGGCCGGCCGCGACGGTCGCCTGCTGAAGCAAGGTGAGATCGATGTAGTCGTCGAGGTGCCGCCAACCGTGCGTGGCGACGAGCCAGTCGCGAAAGTGCGCCAGCTCGAGCGGCTCGCCGTTGACGGTGGCGACGGTGGCGGCGGTCGAAGTGGAGGTACCAGCGGTCCCAGGAGCAGGCGCTGTGGATGACGGCGCGTTGGGAGCTGAGCTGGGGAGCGGCGTCTGTACCGTCAGGGCGAACCAGACCAGACTCGAGCAAACCGTCGTCATCGCGGCCGTTCTCCCTCGGCGAGTCACTCGGCGCGGGCCACCCCAACGTGTCCTGCTCGCCCCGCGCGCCCTGGGGTCGTTTCGGATGGACCGGGACATTAGGCGGATGAGATGCGCTCCGGACCCGTCCGGTAGGGATCGGATATGGCACACCCGGCACGAGCGCGTCCCGAGGGAACCGCGATGGCACCGGTGCGCGTCCAAGCAGCCTCGCAGAGTGCGGACTTGCCACTTGGTGAAGGCAGGCTAAGACCCCAAGCTCTCGAATGTTCGTTGCCGGCGTCCCAAGAAGGCGCGACGGCAGCTCCCTGGGACGGCCAGCGAAGGTCGGCCAGGGATTCCGACCCAACGAAGCACTGAGAATCTTCGATGGCACGGATTGGTGTGGGAAGCGGTCGCGCGCTCGCGTGGTTCGCGGGGTGCGCGCTGGCATTCGGCGTGGCGGCGCAGGAGCTGTCAGCC
>CAYRQC010000421.1:0-5454 GCA_964426265.1 uncultured Phycisphaerales bacterium
GGCCGGGCGCGTTTCTGGATCGTCTTCGTGGTCACCGGTGTCGCCGGTGGTGTGGCCTGGTTGCTGGTCGACGATCAAGGCTGCGCGATCGGTGCCTCCGGCGCGCTCTTCGGATTCATCGGGGTCATGCTCGCCTGGGGCATGCGACGCGGTGGTTCCGAGGGCGTCATGGTCCGCAACTACGCGCTCCGCTGGCTCGCCTATGGCGTCGGTTTCAGCCTGCTTCCCGGCATCGCCATGAGCGCCCATCTCGGCGGCGCGGTGGCGGGGTTCGCGATCGGTTGGTGGTTCGACCTGCCTCGGCTGCGCGGCGGACGGGAATCGGACCTCGCACGAATCGGCGCGCTCCTGGCGATTGGAGTCGTCGCGGTCAGCGTCGTCGTGATGGCCTTCACCAAGCTCCCGAGTGCTTCCTGAACCGTGCATTCGCATCCACCGAATCCCGGCGGACTCTCCCCACCATGATCCTGCGCCAGTTCCCACCCATGGGGGTCTACGAGACCCTCTTCCGTTTCGCCGAGGTCACCCACAAGTACATGGGCGACCCGGGCACCCACCCCTGGGCGCAGGGTTTTCCGCTGACGACGCAAGTGCCCGGCGGTCCCACGCTGCCGGAGTCGATCGCGATCACGGCAACCGACCGCATGTACCCGAAGGCCGATGGCCAGCCGCCGCTGCGCGAGGCGATCGCCGACTACTACCGCACCTTCCACGGCGCGAAGATCACGGCCGACCACGTCGCGCTCTTCGCCGGCGGCCGACCGGGGCTCTTCGCGACGCTCGCCTTCATGCTCGAGGACTGGAAGGTCGCCGTCGAGGAGACGGAGTACACACCCTACTTCGACCTGCTGCAATTGCTGCGTCGGCCGCACACGCTCATCGCCAGCAATTTGCAGAACCGCTTCCGGCCGACGCTCGCCGACCATCCGACCGGCGACCGCGTGCTGCTCCTCAAGAGCAACCCGTGCAACCCGAGCGGCGTCACAACCGCGGGCACCGACCTGCAACAGCTCGTCGCCGCCTACAGCACGCCCGACCGCGGCGCCCTCTTCGACGAGGCCTACGAGTTCTTCTGCGACCCCGAGCCGGTGAGCGCGCTGCGCTACATCGAGGAGATCGACCGCACCAACCTCTTCGTGTGCGGGGCGGCGACCAAGGGGCTGCAGGTGCCGGGCATGCGCGTCGGCTGGATCGTCGCGGCCAAACGCCATATCGAGCTCTTCCGCAACTACAGCTCGTTCGGCATGGGCGGCGTCTCGCGCCCCTCCCAGCTCTACGTCACGGGGCTGTTGCAACGCGAGCGCGTCGCAGCGGCGCGCACGGCGATCGCCCGCTTCTACACGAGCCAGCGCCGCCGCTACGGCGAAGGCCTGCAACGACTCGGCTTCGAGCTCTTCACCGGCACCGGCGGCTTCTACCACTGGGCACGCCTGCCGAACGGCATGACCGGCGACACCTTCAACGAACGCCTCATGCAACACGACGCCGCGATCCTGCCCGGCCGCCTCTGCGACATGGCGCGCCGCGGCGACCGCGGCCCACTTGGAAACCTGATGCGCTTCTCGTTCGGGCCACTGACGGCGAGCTCCTGCGAGCAGGATCTCGCGATCCTCGCGCGCTGCGTCTGAGCGAATCGACCCATGAATCGACGCATGCCGCTGACCCGCCGGACGCTCCTCATCGATTCCGCGGCGCTCACGTTGACCGTCGCGGGCCGCAGAGTCTTTGCTTGCACCGGACGGAGCGAGCCGCGACCGCAGGTCGCACCGCCGCAGGTGACGCCTGCGGCCGACGCGGCCGACCTCGTGCCGAAGATCCGTGACCTCGAGATCCGCGCCGGCGTCGCGGCGGCAATCACGAAAAACCTCGTTCCCGCCGCGGTGCAGGACGCCTACCCCGGCTTCTTCAACATCAGCGCGGACGGCGGCGCGTACGGCGGTTGGGCGACTTGGCCAGGCCTCGACTCCTGGCAGATGGCCGGCGCCTATCTCCTGCTCGGCCGGACGCGCATGGTCCTCGACTACTTCGAGTTCGTGAAGGCGTCGCAACGAAGGGATGGTGCCATCCCCTTCGCGATCTTCACGGGCGACACCCATCCCGACAGCGGCTTCCTCAGCGGGCTGAGGCACCCGGACGACCTCTTCACCTACCGGCCGCCGGAACGCGACGGCCTGCCGCCGTCGAGTCGTGAGACGCGCCAGTGGATCGGCCTCTTCACCCACTGGCAACCGAAGGCCGAGCCGCTCAGCACGCTCGGTCCCGTCTGCTACGTGCTGACCGCAGCCGAGATATTCGATGCCACGCGCGATCGCACCTGGTTGACCGAGCGGCTGCCATCGATCGAAGCGGCAGCGCAGTACCTGCGCGCGCGCACCGCTGCCAATGGCCTGGTCGCCCGCTCCGGCTTCTATGTCGAGCTGCCACCCCGCCTGGGCTTCGACGGCGTCGCGCAGTGCTATGTCATCCACGCGTATCGCGAGCTCGCGCGCCTCTTCGAAGGGGCGATTGATCTCCTTCGAGCGGCGATCTGGAGCGGCGAGGCCGATCGGCTCTCGAAGGTCTTCGTCGACGCCTTCTGGCGCGCGGACCATTTCGGCGAGTACGTCCACCCGGCGCGCGGCCTGGTCGACACCCACGGTCTCTCCGACACCAACTGGGCCGCCATCGCGTTCGGGGTCGCCGACGACGCGCAACTGAAAGTGCTTTGGCCGCGGCTGGTCGCCGATCCAGGCTTCTGGTGGGGTGGCATGCCGACGCTGACGGTGACGAAGCCGTTCAGCTACGAAGAGTGGGAGCAGCACGAGCCTGTCCCGATGGCGGTGCCCGAGATGAACGATGTGGCGTCGATGGGCCGCGTCTGGTTCCTCGAGGCGATGGCGTGCAAGCGGATGCAGGCGCATGAGCGGCTGGTCGAGGCGACCCGGCGCGTCTGCGCCGCCGCGAAGTCCGACGGCTACTGGCGCGAGCGTTACCAGCCGCAGGCCGATGACACCACCGGCGCCGCGCGATCGGAGAAGTACTGCGAGTATCCCGCGGTCCTGCTGCGCGTCGTCCTCGGAAACCCCGAGCTTTTCTGCGCGAAGTGAACGCGGCGAAGTCGGCCGGAAGGACCCAGCGGATGTTGGTGGTGTCGAACCCGTACTCGGGCGCCGACGTGGGTGCGGAAACGACAGAGTCGCCCTGCCGTTCCTACTTCGCGGGCTTGGAAGGCTGCTTCGCCCAATCCGGAAGCTCTGGTTCCTTCACTTCGGTGCCATCGGGACGGAGCTTGACCGCGACGGCCGGCGCGCCGCCTTCGCCGTTCGGCTCGATCGCGTAGACGACCACCGGATCTTGAAGCGCCACGAACCGGGGCCTCGCACGCGTCTCCGACAACGCGACGTCCTCGATTTTGCCGTTCGGAATCGCCTTGGCGAGCGCATCCGCCACGGCCTTCGGGAGCTCTCCGCGGGCGATCGACTTCTTGTAGGCGATGACGACCCCGTCGGGCGTCGCATTGAACTCGTGCTTCACTCCGTCGACGAAGAACTCGACCTCATACCAGACCATGACCATGGTCTGCGTCGCCGAGTCGATGTATGGAACCTCCTCGACGAGATCGAAGACCATGGCCGGGAATACTTGGCGCATCGCCGCGACCGCTTTGGCCGCCTGCTCGGGGATCGGCCCGTCCTCGGTCCGCGCATGCGGATCGACCTTGGGTGCCTTCTTCGGCCCCTTCGCCATCTGGGTGTCGACCACGGCTCCGTCGGGCGCGACCGTGACGATCGCTGTTCCCGCGTCGTTGGTGACGCGCGCGACATAGCGAATCTGCGGCATCGGTAACGCCACGAACCGTACCACGGCGAGAGTCTCGAGCTTGGTCATCCCGGCGGTGCCCTTCGGCGCGACCTTGGCCAAGCCCTGCTTCACACTGCTCGGGAGGTCCTTCGCCTCGACAGCCTTGTTGCTCTTGATGAGCACGCCGTCGGCGGAGACGTTGAGCGTTTGGAGCGTGCCACCGACACGGAGGTGAAGCGTCCAGAACTCATCGGCCGGACCGCCGAGGCCGATCGACTGGCTCGGCGTCACGACGTCCTCGAGGACCGCACCCGGACACGCTGCGAGCGCGGCCTTGACCGCATTCTCGGACCCTGCCGGCATGCTCCGGTCGCCCTCGTGCGCGGGCCGGTCCTGCGCCATCGCGACCGCACTCGCCAGGAGCATCATGGTGCAAAGCGCGCTGACGAGCGCCCGCGATCCCGTCGTGATCATCGGAAGGTCTCCCGTATTCGGAGCTGTGCCACCCCGTTCGAACGCGTGTGCCGATCCAAGATGTCCTGCGGCTGCGCGAAGCCATCGCGCTCAGCTGCTTCTCCAGCTTCTTCGTGCCCTGCTTCAGCAGCGGCATCAACACACTCCACACGCTCGTGGCGATGGCGGCGCCACCGGCAACAGCAGCGTGCAGTCTCGCGCCGCCAGCTCGCTGACCCACGCTGCGACGTCGAGCGCACCGAGCAACGCCTCACGATGCAGACCGGAACGCCTCTTTTCCAGCGGTCTGGCCCACGCGACGATCACGAGCGCGTCGATCATGGTCTCCGCAAACCCCTGCGTGCCGGCGGCCTGAAGCTCGAGCTGACGCTTCGGGTCGAGTCGCTTCCAATCGAGCAGCCAACGCTGTTTGGCGACGCAGGCGTCGGCGTTCTCGTAGAGCAGAAGGAAGTCGTCCCACGTCTGCGCCGGTTTCCCGTCTACGAGGAAGTCGTGCCAGCGCACTGCGTCAACCGCCGCCGGCATCTTCGACTCGAGCTCGAAGAACATCGACTCCGGGAGAAGGCTGAAATTCCCGGTCTGCACCCGATGCACCGCGACGCGCGTGGATGCGCGGCTCCACCCGACGAGCCTGGTGTACTCCTGGGTCGACAGCGACTGGTCGAGCTCCTTGCCGACCAAGCGGTCCCAGAACGAGCGGCTCGTCCAGATCCGATCGGGCCAGTACGAGCTCCCGTCGACGGCGTCCACGCACGGTCCCTTCGGATCGAGCAGCTTCAGCACGGCGCGCGGGATTGCCAGGTCCTCGCTCGTGAACGAGTGGCCGTCGACCGTCACCTGCCACGGAAGCATCCATGGCACGAGGCCTTCGCTCTCGACGACGACCTGGTGGCCGTCGCTGATGAACGTGGCGCGAACGAGCCGCGCCTCGGTGCCGCCCGACCAGGTACCGAGCAGCTCGTTGCAGATCAACGGCGCCACGCGATCCCACGCGAGTAGCGGCTCGAGCTCGGGTGGGAACTCGGCAACCATCCGCTCCTTGCCGCTGCTCTTGAACGCCTCCGGCATCACGGTCGAGATGATCTCCGCGCGGTGTGCCGCGAGCGACTCCGGCGTGATCCCGACCTCGGTGAGGAGCTCCGGCACCTCGTGTCGCGCTTCGACGATCGCGCGGCGCAGAGCGGTCACCTCCTCGCGGCC